>JBAVQT010000227.1:0-2538 GCA_049694295.1 Candidatus Acidiferrales bacterium | reverse complement strand
AGTGTCGCGGCAGCAGCAGCAGCAGGTCGCCCGTGGTCACTACGGCGCCCACTTCAACCACGAACATCACGGGATTCTTCGCCAGCGTTCGAGGATTGAGCTTCAGCACGGAATCGCGCAGCGCGCCGCTCAGGATTGCCCACGTCCACATGGACTTCTTTTCTTGTCTCGTGAATTCGCTCATGATGGCCTCAGAATGCTTTCCCGGCGTGCATCAGCAAATGCTCCAGAATCGGCCCCAGGCTGAGCGCCGGAAAGAAAGTCAGCGCGCTCACAATCACCACCACGGAAACCAGCAGCACGCTGAAAAGCGGCGTGGTCACCGGAAACGTTCCCGCCGAGGCCGGAACGAACTTCTTCGCCGCCAAACTGCCCGCAATCGCGAGCACAGGAATCACCGCGATGAACCGCCCGAGCAGCGTCGCGAGCCCGGTGGTCACGTTGAACCAGCGGGTATTGGCATTCAGTCCGGCGAATGCCGAGCCATTGTTGCCGGTTGCCGATGTGTAGGCGTACAGCACCTGCGAAAGCCCGTGCGGGCCGGCGTTGGAAATGCTCGACGTGCCGAATTTCGAGACCACGGCGATTGCGGTGAACGCGAGAATCGTCAACGAAAAAATCAGCACCGACAGCATGGCCATCTTCACGTCGTATGCTTCGATCTTTTTCCCGAGATATTCAGGCGTGCGTCCCACCATCAGGCCCGCGATGAACACCGCCAGGATCACGAAGATCAACATTCCGTACAGTCCAGCTCCCACGCCGCCAAATGCCACTTCGCCGAGCATGATATCGATCAGCGGCACCATGCCGCCCAGCGGCGTAAACGAATCGTGCATCGAGTTCACCGCGCCACAACTGGCATCCGTCGTCACCGTCGCATACAGCGCAGAATTCGCGATGCCGAACCGCACTTCTTTGCCCTCCATGTTTCCGCCCGATTGCGTGGCGCTTGCGGTCTGGTTCACGCCGCGCAGTTCTGGATTTCCGCGCGCCTCGGAGGGGTAGGCCAGGGCAATCCCCGCCACGAAAAACACCGCCATCGCCGCCCAGACTGCCCAACCGTGCCGCTGCGATCCCGTCATGCGGCCCAGCGTGTAGGTCAGCGCCGACGGAATCGCGAATATCAGCAGGAGCTGGAGGAAATTCGTCACCGGCGTCGGATTCTCAAACGGGTGCGCGCTATTGGCGTTAAAAAATCCGCCGCCATTCGTCCCGAAAATCTTGATCGCCTCCTGCGAAGCCACGGGTCCCTGCGCGATCTCCTGCTGCGCGATCGTCTGCGTCGCGGTTTTACCGTCGGCGCCCGTTATCGGCACCGCCTGCGGATTCAGCAATTGCGCCTGGTCATAGGGCCGCAAATTTTGGATCGCACCCTGCGACACGAACACCATGGAAACCACCAGACATGCCGGCAGCAGCACCCAAAGCAGCGCCCGCGTCAAATCGACCCAGAAATTCCCGATTGTCTCCGATTCGCGGCGCGTAATCCCGCGCACCAGCGCGATCGCAATGGCGATGCCCACAGCCGCCGAAAGAAAATTGTGATAGCTGAGCCCGGCCATCTGCGTGAAATAGCTCATGGTGCTTTCGCCGGAGTAGGCCTGCCAGTTGGTGTTGGTGGTAAACGAAGCCGCGGTGTTAAACGCCAGGTCCGGCGTGACGCCCGCGAAATGTTTCGGGTTCCAGGGAAGCCAATACTGCACGCGCTCGATCAAATAAAGCGCCAGCATCGAAACTCCGCTGAAAAGCAGCATCGCGATGGTGTACTCGGTCCAGCGCATCTCGCGTTTGTCGTCTACGCCCGTCGCGCGATAGAGCAGGCGCTCGACCGGACGCAGCGCGGGATCGAGAAACGTCTTCTCCCGCGCGAACACCCGCGCCATGAAAATCCCAAGGGGCTTGGTCACCGCCAGCACCGCCAGTAGAAACAATCCGATCTGTGCCCAGCCGTTCGCCGTCATCGTCAGAACCTTTCCGGCCACAGCAATGCGGCCACCAGGTATCCCAGCAGCAGCGCGCAAATTCCCAGTAACACCACATTCCCGAGCATCGCGATTCGCTCCTTACTTCAGCTTGTCGCAGCCGCGCACGTAAGCGACCGCGACCAAGTAGAAAGCCACCGTTATCGCCACGAATAAAATATCGAGCATCGCGTCTCTTCTCTCCGGGTTCCTAGAATTTCACCATGATTGCCAGGTCGATTCGGTTTTCGATTTTTTTCAAATCCGGCGTCCATCCCGGCACCACGGAACCGGGCGCACCGGTGTTTCCTTCCGGAGGCGTGATGCCGCCCGGTCCCGAAAAATATGGGACGTTGGCCGCCCGGTGATCGAACTCGGTCCGAAAAGTGATGTACTGGCTCGGCATATAATCGAAAGTCCCGGACGCGTCCCAGGCTTTGAAGGGTTGTCCAGGATTTTCCGTGAAGTAAGGCGTGCCGGAAGCCGCCGTCGCGCCGTTGATCGGAGGTAACAGCACCAGATAACGCCCAGGGTTGTTGATTTTTCCCCCGCCGAAGGTCAGTCCGAATTTATC
>JBAVQT010000226.1:0-3419 GCA_049694295.1 Candidatus Acidiferrales bacterium | reverse complement strand
TGGCGCAGGGCGAAGGCGCCACGGGTGGCGGAGTCAGCGATGTGTTTGCGGTTCCCGCGTTTCAAAAAACTGCGGACGTGCCCACGTCTCCGAGCGGTTTTCGCGGGCGGGGAGTTCCGGATGTCGCAGGCGACGCCGATCCGACAACTGGCTATGACGTTCGTGTGGACGGCGAGACTTCCGTGATCGGCGGCACCAGCGCCGTTGCGCCGCTGTGGGCCGGTCTGCTGGCGCGCATCAATCAATCGCTCGGCAAAACTGCCGGCTATCTGAATCCGCTGATCTACGCGGCAACTTTTCAGAGCGCCCTCCATGACATCACGTCCGGCGACAATGGCGGCTATTCCGCCGGACCGGGCTGGGATCCTTGCACCGGGCTGGGCACGCCCAACGGTACGGCACTGCTGGCTGCGCTAAAGGTCCAGCCTGCAAGCACCCCTGCATCGAGCAGTGGAGATCGGGGCCGCGCCGCTGGAAGTTGAGACCAAACGCAGCCGGCGCGGACGTTCCGGCCTTCGCCTTTCGTCGCGACCGCAAAATTTTTCACGGCGCGGCACCCGCTCGAGCCCAGTGATAAAGCGAACTGCAATCGGAATAGCGCGTCTCCCGCCAGAATAACTTCCGAACATCCGACTTTTTGCAATCTGCCTCCTGCGATTTTGTCGAAATTGGTATAACCTCGACCTTTTCCGGGGAGGCAACATGCAATTCATAGCCAGGATAGGAAAGCAGCTTTCGTTTTTGGCGATATTCGCGGCGCTCGCGGCGCTGGCTGCGGCGGCACCGGATTTGCGCGCGAATCAATCCGGCCAAGGCGCCACGCAATTTGATTCGCAGCTCTATCAAGAGCTGCGCTGGCGCTGCATCGGCCCGTTCCGCGGCGGGCGCACGCGCGCCGTGAGCGGAGTTGCGAGCCAGCCAAACGTGTTTTACATGGGCCAGGTGAATGGCGGCGTGTGGAAGTCCGACGACTATGGCCGCACGTGGAATCCGATCTTCGACGCGCAGCCCAGCCAATCCATCGGCGCGATCGCCGTGGCGCCCTCCGATCCGAATATCATCTACGTGGCCAGCGGTGAAGGCCTGCAGCGGCCCGATCTTTCTGTTGGCGACGGAATTTACAAATCCACCGACGCTGGGAAAACATGGACGCATCTCGGCCTGCGCGATGGAGAGCAAATTCCCGCTCTGGCGGTGGACCCGCGCGATCCAAATCGCGTGTTTGCGGCTGTGCTCGGACATCCCTACGGCCCGAATGCGGAGCGCGGAGTTTTTCGCTCCACCGACGGCGGAGCAACGTGGCAAAAAGTTCTCTACAAGGATGAAAACACCGGCGCGTCCGACATCGAAATGGATCCCGCGAATCCCGATACGCTTTACGCCGGACTCTGGCAAGTGCGCCAGGGTCCGTGGGAAGACAACAACGAATACAACGGCACCGGCGGCGGACTTTTCAAATCCACGGACGGCGGCACGACCTGGCGACCGCTGACCGCTGGCCTGCCAAAAAATCTAGTGCAAATCTACGTCGCGATTGCGCCCAGCCAGCCGGCGCGCCTCTACGCCACGGTGGCGACCTCAGATAAGGGTGACTACGGCTCGGGCAACGGTCTGGGGGTTTATCGTTCCGATGACGCGGGCGAGCATTGGCAGCAGGCCACCGCCGATCCGCGTCCGGCGATGCGCATCGGCGGCGGCGATTTGCCGGTGCCTCGCGTGGATCCGAAAAATCCCGACGTGGTCTACAGCACCAGCATCGTCACGCTGCGCTCGATCGATGGCGGCAAGACTTGGACCAGCCTGCGCGGCGCACCGGGCGGTGACGACTACCAGAACATCTGGATCAATCCCTCCGATCCCAACATCATCCTACTGGTCAGCGATCAGGGCGCGATCGTCAGCGTGAATCGCGGCGAAACCTGGAGTTCCTGGTACAACCAACCCACCGCACAGCTCTACCACGCCAGCACTAGCAACACGTTTCCTTATCGCGTCTGCGGCGGACAGCAGGAGAGCGGCTCGGTGTGTATTTCGAGCCGCGGCAACGATGGCGAAATCACATTTCGCGATTGGCATCCGGTGGGCGCGATCGAATACGGCTACGTGACACCCGACCCTCTCGACGCGAACATTATTTATGGCGCGGGCCGAAACGCGGTGACGCGCTACCACTGGGACACGGGGCAAGTCGAAAACATCACGCCGATTCCCGCGCGTGACAAAAAATATCGTACCGACCGCACCCAGCCAATCCTTTTTTCGCCCGTGGATCCGCACGTTCTCTACTTCGCCGCGAACGTGCTATTCAAAAGCACGACCGGCGGCCGCGACTGGGAAGCTATCAGCCCAGACCTGACGCGAGAGAAGCCCGGCATCCCGGCCAGTCTGGGCAACGAAGCGGCACAGGACCCCAGCGCCGAAAAAGAGCGCGGCGTGATTTATTCGCTCGCGCCTTCGCACAAGACCATTGACACCCTGTGGGCCGGCACCGACGACGGATTGATCTGGATCACGCGCGATGGCGGCAAGAATTGGAAGAATATCACGCCGCCCGACCTCACCCCCTGGAGCAAAGTGACGCAGATCGAGGCTTCTCATTTCGACGACAACACCGCCTACGCCTCGATCAGCCGCTTCCGTGTGGACGATCGCGCGCCTTATATCTACCGCACGCATGACGGCGGCGCGACCTGGCAGAAAATCGTCGGCGGTTTGCCGGGTGATGCGCCGGTCGATACTGTTCGCGAGGACTCCGTGCGCAAGGGTCTGCTCTTCGCGGGGACGGAAACCAGCGTTTGGGTTTCCTTCGACGACGGCGATCGCTGGCAGTCGTTGCAGCTCAATCTCCCGCACACTTCGATGCGCGATTTCGCGATTCATGGCGACGATCTGATTGTCGCCACTCACGGACGCTCATTTTGGATTCTCGACGATATCGCGCCGCTGCGCGAAATCACCGGCGCCGTCGCAAATTCGCGGGTCTTTCTATTTCAACCCGCGCTCGCCTATCGGGCGCGACGCAGCACCAACACCGACACGCCGCTCCCTCCCGACGAACCGGCTGGCCAGAATCCGCCGGACGGCGCCGTCTTCGATTATTGGCTGAAATCCGACGTGACCGGTCCGGTCACGTTGGAAATTCTCGACGCCAATGGAAAAGTGCTGCGCCGATTTGCGAGCACCGATAAGCCCGAGGTCACACAGGAGGATCTCGAGAAACAATTGATTCCACTGTACTGGATTCGTCCGCAGCAAATTCTTTCCTCCGGGGCGGGAATGCACCGCTTTGTCTGGGATTTGCGACTGCCGCCGCCCGGAACCACCCAGCATGAATATCCGATCTCCGCAGTGCCACACGATACACGGCGCTACCCGGTCGGCCCTGCGATTCTGCCGGGCAAGTACGAGGTGCGATTGAC
>JBAVQT010000225.1:0-2674 GCA_049694295.1 Candidatus Acidiferrales bacterium | reverse complement strand
CGCAGGCCGCGCGGACATACTCGGGCTTGCCGCTGATGGCCCACTGCGTGGGGTCGTCTTTCTTTCGGACGTTGGCGAACTTGGTGGCGAGAAAGACTTCATCGCGGCGTCCGCGTATCGTCTTGCCGATCAGCTCTTCGTTGTCGCCGATGCCGTAGGCGTCCGCAGTATCGAGAAAGTTGACGCCCAGGTCGAGCGCTCGCAGGATAGTTGCGGCCGATTCCGCGTCGTTACGCTCGCCGTAAAATTCGCTCATGCCCATGCAGCCGAGCCCCATGCGGGAGACGACTGCGCCCTGCGATCCCAGTTTCACTTTTTTCATGGTCATGTCCGTTTAGATGACTGAGCCCCGCCGACCGACTCCTTTTTGTTCGAGCGCGGAGCGAGCAGACGGTCCCACAGACTGGCGGCGAGAGCGGCTAAAAGCGTGGCAAAGCGCGAGCGGCTAATGGGCGTCATTTTAATTCCGCAGCGAGGCGCGGCAGGACGGCGCGGAGCAGGCCGACGAATTGGGTTTTCACGCGCTCGGTGGTTTCCAGAACTTCGAGATGGTTGATGGGTTGGTCGAGAATGCCGGCGGCCATGTTGGTGACGCACGAAATTCCCAGAACGCGAATGCCCATGTGCCGCGCGGCGATCGCTTCGGGAACTGTGGACATGCCGACCAGATCGGCGCCGATAGTGCGAAGAAAACGTATCTCGGCGGGCGTTTCGTAGGTGGGGCCGGAGACCGCGGCATAAACGCCGGTGTGGATTTCGATGCCGAGGCGGCGCGCTTCTTCCAGCGCGATTTGCGCGAACGGTTTCGAATACGCTTCGGACATATCCGGAAAGCGCGTCCCGAAGCGTTCGTCGTTGGGGCCGATCAGCGGATTGACGCCTTGAAGATTGATGTGATCGCGAATGACCACGAGCGCGCCCTGATTGAATTGCAAGTTGATGCCGCCGGCGGCGTTGGTCAGGATAGCGGCGCGAACGCCCATGCGTCCAAAGACGCGCATGGGAAAGGCGACGTCCTTCGCCGAATAGCCTTCGTAGAGATGCACGCGCCCCTGCATCGCGGCAACGGCCACCCCTTCGACCTTGCCGATGACCAAACGACCGGCATGGCCGATAGCCGTGGAATGGGGAAAGCCGGGAATTTTGCCGTAAGGGACGCGAACGGAGTCGGACAGTTCGTCGGCGAACGCGCCGAGGCCCGAGCCGAGCACAAGCACGATGCGCGGCCGCAATTTTGTTCGAGAGAGAATGAATTTTGCGGCACGATCGACGCGCGCGAATTCGGAGGAGGCTGGCGGTTGCGATCGTGATTTCGGATTCAATTTCGATTTCGATGTAGCGGCCGTAGGGGTCATCGGATCACCGCAACATGACTCCGACGATCGCGGCGTACATCAGATTCGCCATGGTGCCGGCGAGCATGGCGCGAATGCCAAGGCGGGCGATATCGGACTTGCGATTGGGAGCCAGCGCGCCGAGGCCGCCGATCTGAATCCCGATGGAGCTGAAATTGGCGAAGCCGCAGAGCGCGAAGGTGGCGATGGTATAAGAACGCGCGCTGAGGATGGCTTGCTGGGGGCCGAGATTTTTGAAGGCGATCAATTCGTTGGTGACCATGCGCAAACCGAGAAGATTGCCGATGGCGTGGGCCTCGTGCCAGGGAATGCCGATGAGCCACGCGACGGGCGCGAAGACGTAGCCGAAAACCTGTTCGAGGCTCGACGGAAACCAGTGAATCCAATCGTGAATGCCGGCGAAGCATCCATCCGCCAGATAGATGAGCGCAATAAAGGAAATGAGCATGGCGCCGACATTCACGGCTAGATTCAATCCATCGGTGGTGCCGCGGGCGATAGCGCCGAGCGCGTTGACGTCCTGCTCGACGGGCGCGAGCTCGACTCGGCCCGAGGTGATGGGAGTTTCCGTTTCGGGCACCAGCATTTTCGCGAGCAGTAGCGTGCCGGGCGCGGTCATGATGACCGCGGCGAGCAGATGCTTGGGCGCGATCCCGAAGGCGATGTAAGCGGCCATGATCCCGCCCGAGACGTGAGCCATACCGCTGGTCATGATCGTCATCAGCTCGGACTCGGTGACGTCTGGAAGATACGGCCGGATGGTGAGAGGGGCTTCGGTCTGGCCCATGAAGATTGAGGCGGCGATATTGAGCGATTCGGCGCCGCTCGCGCCCATCAATCGCGTCATCACAATGGCCGCCATGCGAATGATGAATTGCATGACGCCGATGTAATAGAGGAACGCAAAAACGGCGGCGATGAAAATGATGGTCGGCAGAACCTGAAATGCAAAAACCAGTCCCCAGGGAGCGGTGTTGACGCCGAGTTGCCCGAAAACGAATTCGGCGCCGTAGGAAGCGAAGTGGAGAAGCCAATTGACGCCGTCACCGGCCTTCTGGAAAAGGTAGACGGCCGGCTCCCAGCGCATCACCAGAAATGCGAAGACCAGTTGCAGGCCCAAGCCCCACGCGATGGTCTTACCGCGAATAGCGCGGCGATTGGTGGAGAAAATCCACGCGAGGGCCAGAATGGTGGCGACACCCAGAAGACCTACAAGGTGATGCATGCGGAGCGGCCTCCGTGCCTAAACAGTTGAAGCAGCGGAATTTGAAACTGAATCGCCGGAAAAAGCAAACTTAAAATGAGCCGGCCACGGGGGC
>JBAVQT010000224.1:0-6729 GCA_049694295.1 Candidatus Acidiferrales bacterium | reverse complement strand
GGAACTGCGTGTCGAGCAGGTGGC
Organism: Candidatus Acidiferrales bacterium; assembly: GCA_049694295.1. Taxonomy (GTDB): domain Bacteria; phylum Acidobacteriota; class Terriglobia; order Acidiferrales; family UBA7541; genus Palsa-295. Next base: position 6,705 of record JBAVQT010000224.1, on the reverse strand, counting down.
GCATGAATCCGGTCTTCGGGAAAATCAGCGGCTGCTCGGCGATTTCGCTCATGCGCACCGATTTGTGCTTTGCCAGCGGATTGTCCGGAGCAACCATCAGCATCAGGCGGTCGCGAAAAATGGACTGGACGCGCAGACTCGGCGACTTCACCGGCAGCGTTACGATTCCCAAGTCCACCGTGCCGTCTTCGACTTTCTCCAACACCTTGCGGCTGAAGTTCCGATAAATGCTGATCTGCACGGCGGGATAGCGGCGATGATAATCGGCAAAAGTCTCGGGAAGAACATAGAGGCAGGTAGCCTCGTTCGCGCCGACGGTCAACGTGCCGCGCGGCGAGCTGGATTGATCCGCCACGGCGCGCAGCGATTCATTGCGCAGCGCCAGCAGCTTCTCGGCGTACTCGATCAGCGATTCACCCGCGGTCGTCAGCCGCACCGACTTGCCGACGCGATCGAAAAGTTTTTCGCCGTATTCCTGTTCCAGTTGACGGATCTGCGCGCTCACGGCCGGCTGCGACCGGTAAAGTTTTTGTCCGGCGCGCGAAAAGCTGCCCGACTTGGAAATTTCCAGAAACGTTATCAGGTGGTCGAAGTCCATGTGGATGCGGCGAATTATAACAGACTGGACGAGTCTCCCGGCACTCGCAGAGCGATCGGCAACTCGAGAATTGAAGACGGCTCTCCTAGCACAGCGGTTCCCCGGCGGCCTGCGCCCCAACGGACGAATTCGCCACCGACGCCCGCGCGACGAGCGAGCATCGCGAATCCCATCGCGCCACGAACGGAGCCCACGTCTGTGCCACCGGGCAAGGCAGCACCAGGGGTTCGAGGCGAACCATCGGCAGCGGCGCCAATCTGCGCAGCAGCAGCCGTGCGCGCGGACTGCCGGTAAGTCGCAGATGTTCCTGCAGCGCCGAGCGCAGCCATTCTTCTTCGTCCTCGCCAATGTCATTCCAACGCAGAAATTCCCGGTGATACGGCAGGCTCGCGATTTCCGAGCGCAGCGCATACGCCAGCCCGCCTGTCATTCCCGAACCAAAATTGCTGCCTGCTCCGCCGAGGATCAGCGCGATTCCCGAGGTCATATACTCGCACCCGTGCTGGCCCACTCCCTCGACCACCGCCAGCGCGCCGCTGTTGCGCACCGCGAATCGTTCTCCCACGCGCCCTGCCACGTAGAGTTCGCCGCCGGTCGCGCCATAAAGCAAAGTGTTGCCGGCCAGCACGTCGCCGCGCTGCGATGCATCGGGGCCCGCGCTGATCGCGATTGTGCCGCCGCAAAGTCCCTTGCCCACATAATCATTCGCCTCGCCCAGCAGGCGGAAGGTTAAGCCTGAAATCAGAAATGCGCCGAAACTCTGACCCGCCACGCCGCGAAATTCGCAGTCGAGCGAATCGCCGCCGAGCCCTCCATACCCTGTCCGCCGCAGAATTTCGCCGCTCAGGTGCGCGCCAATGCTGCGATCCGAATTCGCGATCGCGAACCGTCGCGTGTGCGCGTTTGAGCGACCGCTGTGCGCAGCCATGCGCGCCAGTTTTTCGCGGACGCCCGTATCGGGCTCGGGTTCGGGCAGCTTTTTCGCCGCGCGGTCCGCCGCTCGCATCGCGGAAGCCGCGCTGGATTGCAACGGCGCAGGCTCCAGCAGCCAGCCGATCGAGCGCCCCGCATCCGGCGTGCGCGGCCGCAATCGCTCCACGGAACCCGAAATTTCGGCCAGCGATCGCGCGCCCAAAAACGCGAGGTGCCGGCGCACTTCCTCGGCGACCCCCCGGAAATACGCCATTACCATTTCCGGCTTGCCCTCATACCGTGCGCGGAATTTCTCATCCTGCGTCGCAATTCCCACCGGGCAGGTGTTCAAGTGACACTGACGCGCCATGATGCAGCCGATCGCCAGCAGCGCCGCCGTTCCGAAGCCAAACTCATCGGCGCCCAGCAGCGCGGCTACTACCACATCGCGCCCGAATTTGAATCCGCCGTCCACGCGCAGCCTCACGCCATCGCGGAAACCAGAGCGCAACAGCGCGTGATGCGCATCGCGCAAGCCTACTTCCCACGGCAGTCCGGTGTTCTTAATCGAAGTCAGCGGCGAAGCTCCCGTGCCCCCGTCGAATCCGGCGATCGTAATCACGTCCGCGCCGGCCTTGGCCACACCCGCGGCGATGATTCCCACGCCGGCGCCCGAGACCAACTTCACACCGATTCGCGCGCGCGGATTCACCGCGCGAAGGTCGTAAATCAATTGCGCGAGATCCTCGATGCTGTAAATGTCGTGATGCGGAGGAGGTGAAATCAGCGTCATGCCGGCCACTGCGTGCCGCAGGCGGGCAATAAATGGCGACACCTTTGCGGCCGGCAACTGGCCGCCCTCACCGGGCTTCGATCCCTGCGCCATTTTGATTTCGAGTTCGTCGGCGCGCACCAGATATTCCGTGGTCACGCCGAAGCGCGCCGACGCCACCTGCTTCACGCGATTGGTCGCTTCGGGCTCCACGCGATACATGTGCGGATCTTCGCCGCCTTCGCCCGTATTGCTGCGCGCGCCCAGCCGGTTCATCGCGATCGCCAGCGTGCGATGCGCCTCCGGTCCCAGCGCGCCGAGCGACATAGCCTGCGCGCTGAAGCGGCTGAGAATTCCGCCGGCGTCTTCGACTTCCTCGAGCGCGATTGATCGATCTGGAACGAACTCGAGCAGATCGCGAATCGCCACCGGCTCGCGCGAATCGGAGAGGGCTTCGAACGCCGCATAATTTTCGTCGCTGGGCGATTGAATAAATTTGTGCATTCGCCGCACTAGTTCCGGTGAATTCGAATGACGTTCGCCGGTCTGGCGGTAACGGTATAGTCCCGCGTCCGGCAGCGGCTGCGGCGCAGGCTGCTGTGCGGTCTGGTGTCGCGAAATCGAGTCTTCCAGAATTTGCGACAGGACCTTGCCGCCGGGCACGATCGTCGCATCCTCAAAAAACTCCACGCACAAATCTTCGTTGAGTCCTACCGTTTCGAAAAGGTGGCTGTTTCGGTAGCTGGCCACCGTCGAAATGCCCATGCGCGCCAGCACTTTGCGCAGCCCGTTTTCTACGGCTTTTCGATAGCTGGCCGCTCCTCCGGGCTTGAGGCTGTCGGAGAGCTCCATCGCGAGGTAGGGACAGAGCGCGGCCGCGCCCGTGGCGATCAGCATCGCCACATGATGCGTCTCGATCACTTCGCCGCTCTCGACTACCAGCGGCAGATCGCATCCTTCCGCCTGCACCAGAGCTTTCCACGCGGAGGCCACGGCCAGCATGGCCGGCAACGCCACGCGCTCGGCGCTTACCGCTCGATCCGTAAGCAGAAGGATTTCAGGCTTGGTCCCCGCGGCCCGGGCCGCTTCGCGCCGCACGCGCGCGATGGCGTCCAGCGCCGCGGCAACTCCGCCCGCCGTTTCAAACGTGATATCAATTCGCTGCACGCGCGATGAAGCGGCTTCTTCGATGTGCGCGAGTTGACCTGCATCGAGCAGTGGCGAATCGAGCAGGCAGATTTCGCCCAGCGCCACCTCCAGCGACATCACGTACGACTCGCGCAGCGGATCGATCGGAGGATTGGTCACTTGCGCGAAACGCTGCTTGCAGAAATCGAAAAGGGAGCGCCTGGCGGACGACAAGAACGCCGGCGGCGCGTCATCTCCCATGCTCCAGGTGGCTTCTTTTCCGTCCATGCCAAGCGGCTGAAACAGCAGCTTGAATTGATCTTCCGTCCAACCGAAGAGCGCCGCTCGTTTCCGCAATTCGAGCGCCGGCGCCGAAATGGCAGGCGCAGCCGATGCCGCGAGCCGCGCCGGATTCGTGCGCACAGATCCCCGCGCGCCTCGGCTCGCCAGATTCGCGGCCTCTTTGTCACGATAGATCTCACCAGTCTCGACATCCATCAAAAGCATTTCGCCCGGGCCCAATCGACCGCGCTCCACGATCGGACGGCGCCCGAAATCCGTAAGCCCAGTCTCGGACCCGACCGCCAGCAAACCGTCGGCGCTCAGCGTGTATCGCATCGGGCGCAGGCCGTTGCGGTCGAGTTTCGCGCCCACAAAGCGTCCGTCGCTAAATACGAGTGCGGCCGGTCCGTCCCAAGGCTCTTGTTCGCGCGCCTCGGATTCCAGAAACGCGCGCATCTCCGCGGCAACCTCGACATCCTCGCCGAATGCTGGCGGCACCATTCGCAGCAACGCAGCGGGAAGGTTGTAGCCGCGCTCGAGGAACGCTTCCAGCGCGTTGTCGAAACTCGCCGAATCGCTGACGCCCTCTTCGAGTGCGCGGAACCATTTGCCCGCGCCCAACTCGCGGCGCAATCGCGATTCACGCGCATGCATCCAGCGCCGATTAGCGCCGATGGTGTTGATCTCGCCGTTGTGACCCAGCAAGCGGAAAGGCTGCGCCAATTTCCAGGCCGGGCGCGTGTTGGTGGAATAGCGCTGATGGAACACCGCGAAGGGAACCTGAAAATCAGGATGCTCGATGTCGCCGTAGAACGCGCGCAACTGCAGGGGCGCCAGCAAGCCCTTGTAGACGATCGTCTTCGAAGAGAGCGAACAGAAATAAGCCGCCGAGCCAGCCCACTCGACGCGCTTGCGCAGAAAATAAAGCGCGCGCTCCAAATTCTGCGCCGGATCTTGGGCCGCAAAAAAACATTGCCGAATAGAAGGAAGAGTAGCGGTAGCGCGGGGGCCGAGGAGAGAGGGTTCGATGGGAACTTCGCGCCAGCCCAGACAGCGCAGGCCAGTGGGACGACAAAGGGTCTCAATCTGCTCGCGTGAAGCCTGTTCCTGGCCGCGCGCAATGAAGATCATGCCCACGCCAAACGATTCGGGCAGCTCGAGTCCCAGCGATGCTGCTTCGTTGCGAAAGAATTTCTTGGGAATGGGAATCAGCAGGCCGGCACCGTCGCCGCTCAACCCGTCGGCGTCCAGTCCGCCGCGATGCGATAGCCGTGCCAGCGCACCGAGCGCCCGCTCGACCACATCCCGCGACGGTGTGCCGCCGATTCGCGCAATGAACCCGACACCGCAGGCATCACGGTCCACGTCGTCATGGGCGCGGGCAGTTCGCATACTTTACATAAGTAACGCTGCGCGCATCGAAATGTACAATCGAGAAGATGGATGCAATGCATCCGGTTTACTTAGCAGCCCGATTTGCCCGCTTCTTGTCAAGAATCCGCCCCTATCGCCGCTCCATTGGAGCGGGCTTTCCCCTCTGCCGAAATTCCCGGCCGCGGTGCCGCAATTTCGTGGGAATATCTCCGGAGATGAATCTCGCCCGCCCGAGTTCTCGCTCCATTCGCAAGATTCTGTTTCTTTCACATCTTGGATTCATCGTTTCGGGTGTGCTCACGGTAATGCTCGGCCCCACGTTGCCCACGCTTGCCGCTCGCTGGTCGCTCAACGATTCGCAAGCCGGAAATTTCTTCATCGCGCAGTTTCTTGGTTTGCTCGCCGGCGTGGTTGCGTCTAGCTTCGTCATTCCGCGCCGCGGCTTCCGCGGTTCTTTCGTGATCGCCTTCCTGGCGATGGGCCTCGGCGCCGCAACTCTTGGCCGCGGCTCGTGGTCACTGGCTCTCGGATCGCTGTTCCTATTGGGAATCGGAAACGGCTGGCTTTCGGCCGCCACCAACCTTTGGGTTGGCGAAGCGGTCCCCGAAGGAACCGCCGGAGCGCTCAGCCTGGTGAACTTCTCGTGGACCCTTGGAGCAGTCGCTTGCCCGTTCTTATTCGATTTTTTTCGCCCGCCTCAGGGTATGTTGCGGCTGCTTCTGGCGCTCGGCATTTTCTCCGCGCTCCTCGCCGCTGCTTTCGCGGCCAGCCATGTCGATTCGGTTCACGTTTCCCAAGCGACCGCCGCGGCGGACCCGGTGGGCGGGACTCTGTGCGCCGATCGCTACGCCGCCATGTTCATTCCTCTGTTCTTTTTATATATCGGCGCGGAAACCGGCCTCGGAGGGTGGCTCGGCGCGTATTCTCACCGCGCGGTGCCTTCGGCAACCACCTGGATCCTAACGCCTTCTTTTTTCTGGGTCGGCATGTTGGTAGGCCGGGGTTCGGTGCCGTTGGTGCTTCGTCGTGTGCGCGAGAAAGCGCTGGTCCAAAGTTGCGCGATTGTGGCTCTGGCCGGCGTGGCTATTCTGATCCGCTCGCAGACGCTCGCCACAATTTTTGCGAGCGCACTCATCTGCGGGCTGGGGTGCTCCGCAATTTTTCCTCTGCTCTTCAGCTGGCTCTCCGCGCACTATCGCGTGCAGGCTCGGCGCGCCGCCGGACTCATGATCGCCGCCGGCGAACTTGGCGCGGCCCTGCTGCCATGGCTGATCGGTGTGACTTCATCTCGCTTCGGTGAACTTCGGTATGGGCTTGCCCTGCTCTTTGTCGCATTCGGCGGCGTTTTCGCTCTGGCTTCCATTTATCCGGCTGCCCGACAAAGCAGCTCGACGCCGTCACAATAGCGAATTGGCCGTTGCGCGCCTGTCGCGCTGGCTCAAAATTCGTCCGCGTCGCACGCAGTCGGCTTCAGCAAATCCAGTTTTCCTGTCGCCGATTCCGCAGCTCCGTCTCCATCGGAAATCGGCGCGATTAATCGAGCGACTCTGGCTGCAGGCCAATTCCCTTTTCGCCAGTCGATTTTTTTTCCCAATATTTTCGTACCCAGGCTTCCCAGCTTTTTCCGGCGGCGGTATCG
>JBAVQT010000223.1:0-3597 GCA_049694295.1 Candidatus Acidiferrales bacterium | reverse complement strand
AGGTTATTGTACCAGTTTTGAAGACCTTGCAGAATTTGGACCTCCAGACCTGTGACGCCGCCGGACTTAAAGAGCGCTGCTACGCTGTCGGCTTGTGCGTCCTCGATGGTGAGGGTCTTGCGGGCGTCGTCCGCGGTGAGGCTGACTCCTGCGGCGAGGGCAGATCGTTGGATCGACTTTACCTCCGCGTCCGTGGGAGTGTGATTGCGAAGCTGTTCGATGGCGGCCGGAACTTGAGCGGCCAATTGAGCATTTGCACCCGCCTCCTGAAAGTAGGCAAATCCAATCCGCAAAGCGGTGATAGCTTGGGCGATATCTGAAGCTTCGAGTAATCCCGCCTTCTGCTTGTTCACCAGATTAGCGAAAGTGCCAGTCACCCCATCAGTTACAGCACGACTGAGCGTGGCTATGGACTGCGGCTGCCAAGGAGCGGCAGATGCTTTCGGAGGAGTGGCACCGAAGAGCATGAATACGGTCAGCAGGGCCGATAAAGACTGCTTTGCCATCGCTTTCATGATTACTCTCCTGGAAGGTTTTTGATGCGGGGCCGATTCCGATAGGTAATATAAGGATGAGTAATCTGTATGTCAATATTATTAAGCGGGAAGACTGCGGAGCTGCGAAAAAACGGACTGGCTGGAGGGCAGCGCGGCGGAAGACGCGGAGATCAGCCGCGGACGCGGACTTCACTGAAATTCAGGACTACGTGGCCGCCATTCATCGGCATTCCGAAACTGACCAGCGGGCTGAAGCGAGAGAAAATCATCAACTGATCGAGTTGGTGCTGCACGGCGGAGTTATCTGGCCCGGAAAGGATCTTGTAGCTCACCACGCGACCTTCGGAATTGAGCGTGGCTTCGAGCATCAAGCCATTGGAATTCGACTGCCCGTCGGGCGAAAGACCGGACGGAACTGGGAACGGAGCCAGGCTTTCGAGGCGAGCCGGCTGCACGAGATTGAGCGGCAGATCGTTGGGCACCGCGCCAAAAGGAACACCCAGCGCAATATTGTGGACCACCAGCACGAAGACCACGACAGCCGTCAGAATTCCACCCGTGGCGGGGACGGCCAGCGGCTCGAGAATATTGCGGAAAGCCAGAGTTGCGCGCGACCAACTGCGGCGAAACGCCGTCCACAGGGAAATTTCTCGCGAAGCGCGGACGCGAATTCGAGTGGCTAGATCGGGCGGCGGCGGCGCGGGAGCAACTTGCGCAAGACAAATGGCCAAGCGGCGGAAAGATTCCAGTTCTTCGCGGCAAATCACACAAGAATCCAGATGCTGCCGGACGCCGGCATGCTCGCTCGACCGGCAGGCCCCATCCACGTAACCCGGCAGGCGGCGCTGTGCTTGGCGGCAATTCATCGCGCGCCTCCACTGCATTTCGAGCCACCCGAGGCCATCGCGCGCGTCATCAGCGGCGCGGCGCTCGGGGCAACAGGACGCGGTTCGGCGGGGCGGGGCACGGTGAAAACGTGAGATTGCGAAATTCCGTCGGAGGCGGGGAGGATGACCGCCGGTGCCTGCGAGTCCGCATGCAGCAGTGGGTCCAAAATATCCTTGAGCAGGCGGCGACCGCGCAGTATGCGCGATTTGACGGTCCCGACGGAAACCTCGAGCACCTCGGCCACCTCTTCGTATGAAAGACCTTCCAGGTCGCGGAGGATCACCGCGCTGCGGAACGGAGTGGCAACTTGCGCGAGCGCCTGGCGAACGGTGTTCTGCATTTCCTGGGTGGCATAGCGCTCAAACGGACTGGCTTCGCCGTCTTTCAATTCCAGCGCCGGGCTCTTCCCTTCTTCATCCACATCAATCGAAACCTGACAGCGGTGATGGCGCCAACACCAGCGCCGGTGGTTGAGAGCCTGGCGCACCGAGATGCGATAGAGCCAAGTCTTGAGCGAACTGCCGCGGCGAAATCCATGAATGCCTCGAAATGCGCGGAGAAAAACTTCCTGGGTCACATCGGCCGCGTCGGCCGGGTCGGAAAGGATGCCGTAAGTGAGGTTGTAGACGCTCGAATGGTAGTAGGTGACCAGCCAATCGAAAGCCGCGTCGGAACCCGCTTGAAGCTCGTTTACAAGCTGGGCTTCATCGCGTCCCCATGGCAGAGTTTGTGCCAGATTGGACATGCCTCGCGCCGCCTTCCCTGTGGCCGTGTCCCTTGCGTAGGTTAGACACCGACCTGCGCTCGATTGTTGCCAGCATAGCAGAATTTCGCCGCATGGGTATCCCCCGGCAGTACCGGGGCTGACGCGGGGCTTTCAGATACTCCAAGTTCTTGTTTTTCAGTATGTTTCAACCATACGCGGTCATGCAAAGCGGACGGGTAGGACGGGAAACGCGCCGATCTCGGTCTGGGCTTGTGGCGGGATGCAGGAGGCTGAGAGCTCAAACTTATGGCATTTTTTCGGACCTGCGGAGGTATCCTCTGCCGCATGAACACTCGTCGCTGGCATCTGCCGCGCCGCACAATGCTCGCAGGTTTACTGCTGACGACGCTCGGCGTCTGCAGAGCGACGGCAGGCGATGCTCCGCCGCAGAACGGAGAATCGCGGTGGACCTTGGTTTGGAGCGACGAGTTCAACGGGCCGGATGGCTCTCGTCCCGACACCGCAAAATGGAAATTCGACGTCGGCGGCAACGGCTGGGGCAATCACGAGTTGGAATATTATACCGACCGCCCGGAAAACTCTTTCGTTCGCGGCGGCAATCTGGTGATCCAAGCGGGGAAGGAAAATTTCACTGGACCCGACCATGTGACGCGCGGCTACACGTCAGCGCGAATCACGACACAAGGGCTTTTCGATCAGGCCTACGGGCGATTCGAGGCACGCATCAAAATTCCGCGCGGACAAGGACTGTGGCCTGCGTTCTGGATTCTGGGAAATAACGCCGGAAAGGTTGGCTGGCCGGGCTGCGGCGAGATCGACATCATGGAGAACATCGGCAAAGAGCCATCCCTGGTGCATGGCTCGATGCACGGGCCCGGGTATTCAGGGGATTTTGGATATACGTCGGAGTACAAACTGCCTGGCGGAGTACATTTTTTCGACGACTTCCACGTATTCGCGATCGAATGGGAACCAAATGTCGTGCGCTTCTTCGTTGACCAGGAACTTTCCGCCACATTCACGCCTGCGCGGCTTCCCGCCGGGATGAAATGGGTGTTCGACCATCCGTTTTTCATTATCTTGAATGTTGCCGTCGGGGGCGATTGGCCGGGGGCGCCGGATGCGGCGACGGATTTCCCGCAAGAAATGCTGGTCGATTACGTTAGGGTCTACAAGGCGAAACCGTCCGAATAGGATATTTCAGGAATCGCAATTTGGCTGGCGTCGTTGGAATCGACTTAAACCCGACGGGCGCATCCGCAGAGGTTTCTGTCACTTCATCGGGATAAGCGGACAAAACAGTAAGAAATGGTGGAGCCGATGGGATTCGAACCCACGACCTCCTCGATGCCATCGAGGCGCGCTCCCAACTGCGCCACGGCCCCACCTGCACGCGGCCACTGCTGAACATTTATAACATCCGCGAACGGATAGCGTCAAACAAACGCGGTGCGAGGTGTAATTTCTACGAGCGCAGTGTGCGGA
>JBAVQT010000222.1:0-2584 GCA_049694295.1 Candidatus Acidiferrales bacterium | reverse complement strand
CCTTACCACCTTTTCCAAAAGCTCTAGCGTATGTCGCACGCCGTCAGGCGCAGGCTCGAGAATTCGCGCGACGCCGTATCTCATCTGTAATTTCCCACGTCCAAAATTACGTCAATCCCTGTATGGCCCTCTCGAAACCGGCCCCCTACCATGGGCGCCAACCGAACCCGGCGGAGGGCTTGTGCGGAATCGAGCTAAATCCAGAAACGCCAAAAAGATTAGATACGCGGTGGTCGGCCTCGGATACATATCCCAAGCCGCCGTCTTGCCGGCCTTCGCTCATGCTGCCGAAAATTCCGAGCTGGTCGCTCTCGTCTCCGGCGATCCCCGGAAACTTTTAGCCCTTTCGCGCAAATACAAAGTCCCGCGCACCTATTCCTACGAGCACTATTCCGAATGCTTGAATAGTGGCGAGATAGACGCCGTCTACATCGCGCTCCCCAATAATCTGCACCGCGCTTATACCGAGTCTGCCGCTCAGTCCGGCATCCATGTCCTCTGCGAAAAACCAATGGCCTTCGATGAAACCGATTGCGACGCGATGATCGCAGTCACTGAAGGCGCCGGTGTGAAACTGATGATCGCCTACCGCTTGCACTTCGAGCCGGGTAATCTGCACGCAATCGAAGTCGTCAACTCCGGAAGAATCGGGGAGCCTAGAATCTTCACTTCGACTTTTTCCCAGCAAGTGAGGGCCGGCAACTCCCGCCTGAAAGCTCGCGTAGGCGGTGGCGCCCTCTACGACATGGGCATCTATTGCATCAACGCCGCTCGTTACGTCTTCCGCGCCGAGCCCGAGGAAGTGCTGGCCTGGAACATGAGCTCGAGCGACAAACGCTTCAAGGAAGTTCCCGAGATGACTTCCGCGTTGATGAAATTCTCAAACGATCGCGTGGCGTCCTTCACCTGTAGTTTCGGCGCCGCCGATTGCTCTTTCTTCGAGGTGGCCGGCACCAAGGGCACCCTGAAAATGGAGCCAGCCTACGACATGACCGGCGATCTAAAATCCGAAGTCACTATCGGCGGCCGCATCACCACGAGGGTTTTCAAGAGCCGCGACCAGTTTGCTCCCGAGCTGATCTATTTCTCCAATTGCATCCTCAAGAACAAACCGCCCGAGCCTTCCGGCCGCGAGGGATTGGCTGACGTTCGTATCATCCGAGCCCTGCAGGAGTCCGCCGAGATCAATCGCCCGATCGCGATTTCACCGTGGCAAATGAAACGCCGGCCGGGTCGCGCCGAGGAAATGCCCGAGGAGCCCGCCGTGGTGCAGCCCAGACTGGTGAGAGCCGCCGCGCCAGCCGCACCATGAGGACGAATTCGCGCGCTATGTGAAAGGCAGTACATCCAAATATCAAGGAGGCCCGTATGGCCAGATACGGCAAAGCAGCAGGGAAGAGCGTCAAGAGCGCGATGCATCGCAAGAAGAAAGGCACGCTGCGATCAGGCAAAGGCGGAAAAGGCGGCAAGGTGACCAGTCGAAAGCAGGCCATCGCCATCGGTCTTTCCGAAGCCCGCAAAAAAGGCGCGAAAGTTCCCTCCAAGAAACGGTGAGTGCGATACACCGAAACTCCGCGGGTTCGTTGGCGCCAGGGTGGACTCCGCAATTTTCTGCCACCTTCGAGCGTCCTTGTGCATCCGATCGGCCAGCCGTAAAATTACTCCGGCTTGTCGTATCTATTGCACGGCACCCGAAAGGAGTCTGTAATGGCTGACGCAACCGCTCTCAAGAATCGCCGCAAGGCGCCGCTGGCCACGCCCTCCGACATCGCTCCCGATTCCGTCCGCGACATCTCCGCCGCGCTCAATGCGCTCCTCGCCGACGTGTTCGCTCTCTACATCAAAACCAAGAATTTCCACTGGCACATGACCGGCCCGCATTTCCGCGATTACCATCTTCTCCTCGACGAGCACGGCGATCAGATTTTCGCGATGACCGATCCCATCGCCGAGCGCGTCCGCAAAATCGGCGGCACCACCATCCGCTCCGTCGGCCAGATCAGTCGCCTGCAGCGCATCGCGGACAATGACGCCGATTATGTTGACGCCGCCGACATGCTCAGCGAGCTCCGCGAAGACAATCAAGCTCTGGTCACCAGCCTGCTCGAGGCTCACGGCCTCTGCGACGACGCCAGCGATGTCGCCACCGCCAGTCTCATCGAGGTCTGGATCGACGAAACCCAGCGCCGCATTTGGTTCCTCTTCGAAGCCACGCGAAAGCCCAGCTAACGCAATCCAATCGCAATCGCTGCCCCGGCCGCTGGCTCGATATCCGGTCGGCGGCGGACCAAATCTGAGCCTCAGCGCACCCGACTTGTGTAAACTGCCAGCATGACTCGCGCGCTCGCCATTCTAGCTTTCTTCGGGATCGCGTTTTTTGCGGCCGCGACCGCAGGCCCTGCCGCGCCGGACGCCGATGCCGCGAAAACGGCGACTAGCCTGTACGCGCGCCGCGATGTCGCGCTCGATACCGATGCCACCGCCGATTTCTGGCGCCAGGCCCCTCCCATCCACGCCGACCGCGACAACTACGGAACTCTCGTCCCCGGCCATGGCACCACCATCCTCTCGCGCTGGACTGAGA
>JBAVQT010000221.1:0-2678 GCA_049694295.1 Candidatus Acidiferrales bacterium | reverse complement strand
CCTCCAGTGGTGTTTACCCAAACGGTGCGCTCGGGTTGGCGGATTCGCACTTTCCTGGCGCGCCGGACGAGGAGTCTGGCATTCTAAACGGCGATGCCTAAAGCGATTCATTTCGAGGGACGCCCGGTATGGGCGGAGATTTCCCTGAAGGCGATTCTGCAGAACCTGCGGGCGATCCGGCGGCAGGTGGGCAGCAAGCGAATGATATTGGCGGTGGTGAAGTCCAACGCCTACGGACTGGGCGCTGTGCCGATCGCGAAAGCGCTGCAGAAGGCCGGCACGGAATGGTTTGGCGTCACCTGCGCGAATGAGGGTATTGATCTCCGCAAGGCCGGGATCCGAAAGCGCATTCTGATTCTCACGGGATTCTGGCCGGGCGAAGAAAAAAGATTGATGCATCACGATTTGACGCCGACCGTGGCGCGCGTAAGCGATCTGCGGCATCTGGAACGCGCGGCCAAAGCATCGCGCGGAAGATCGAAGCGCTTCCGCTTTCATTTGAAGATCAATACAGGGATGAATCGCCTGGGCATCGAGCCGGCGGAGATCGAAGAGTTCGCGAACGAACTGCGGGATTGCCCTCGCATTCAGCTGGAGGGGACGTATACGCATTTCGCCTCGGCGGAGGATTTTTCAAGTTCGCAAACGAATGCTCAGGAACAGCTTTTCCGGTCGTGCGTGGACCGGCTGCGCGCGCTGGGTGTTTCGCCGGGAATCCTTCACATTGCCAATAGCGGCGCGATCTGCGGGCGAGAGAGCACCTGGGCGGACATGGTGCGGCCCGGTGCGATTCTCTACGGATATCACCAGCAATTCAGCCCACCGGAGAAAAAGAAAGAAATCATGGCCATGCTGGCCCTGGAGCCTTGTCTCTCGCTCAAAGCGCGAATCATTTCCGTGAGGGACGTTCCCGCGGGACAAGCCGTGGGATACGGCGCGCGATTCGTGACGCCGCGGCGCTCGCGTATCGCGGTGATCAACGCGGGCTATGCCGACGGCGTGGTGCGTGCCCGCACCAATCGCGGCTTTGCCCTGCTGCGGGGGCGGCGGGTGCCGCTGGTGGGCACGATTTCGATGGATTTGACGACGCTGGACGTGACCGATGTGCCGGGCGCGGCATTGGGCGATGTGGTGACGATCTACGGGCACGATGGCGCAGCTTCGCTGCACGTCTCGGACGTGGCCGCCGAGATCGGTACGGTCACGTCCGATTTGCTTTGCGCGCTAGGCCAGCGCGTTCCGCGTTTCTACCTCTAAGATCGCGCCCGGCGCCTTGCGTCAGGGCTGCGATGGCTCTGCCGCGCGGTTGACTCCCGCTCGATTCCCGGTGCTATACTACCCGCGTTATATCGTTTATATAGTGCGTGGATTCATTATCGGCGCGCGGGATCATTCATATATAGAAGCAGCGTGGCGCGCGCTGGAAGCTGGGACTCAATTATTGAAATTGGCCGTTTATACGATTTATAGGGTGCCCTCATGCAACGTCCGAATCAGCCAGGTCGCATGCCGTCTTCTTTAGCCGCAGATGTTCCCTCCGCAAAACCAATTACCCTTTCGCGCGCCGCGCAGGGCCATGTAGGCACTTTCTGGGACATGCTGGCGATCCGCCTGATTTTCTTTTCTGTCTGCGTCGCCGCGGGGTACCATTTCCGGCCCTTCAGCATATCGAAGGAAATCGGGACCGTGGCCGGAGCGGTGTTCGCTTTCGCGGTAATCCTGTTTGAAATTCGGTTGCGGCGTGCCAGCTTGCGACGGCTGATCGGCGCGGCCACTGGATCGATTCTGGGCATTCTGGGCGCGTATCTGACGTCGCTGATCTTGATGCACACGACGATGCCGGAGAGCACCCGCTCGTTCTTCAGCCTGGGGATTTTCCTGGTAATGACCTACATCGGCTTGATCATCGGCGCCAATAAAGGCGACATGCTCAATTTGCAGGCGCTGGGCGGGCTTTTCGGCAGCGAGCGGAACACTAAGCACACGTTTAAGCTGCTCGACACCAGCGTAATCATAGACGGCCGCGTGGCGGATATCGCCGACGCCCAGTTTCTCGACGGCACGATCATCATTCCCCAGTTCGTGCTGCACGAATTGCAACTGGTGGCCGATTCGGCCGATCCCCTGAAGCGCCAGCGCGGGCGGCGTGGCCTGGAGGTGCTGCAGCGCATTCAGAAAATGCCGCATCTCGAGGTGCAGATCGCCGAGGACGACTTCACGCACATCGCGGACGTGGATTTAAAGCTCATCGAGCTGGCCAAACGCTACGATGCGAAGATCGTGACCAACGATTTCAATCTGAACAAGGTGGCGACGCTGCAGGGGATCGATATCATGAACGTCAACCTGCTGGCGAATGCACTGAAGCCGGTGGTGCTGCCTGGGGAACTGATGCGCGTCTTTATCCTGCGCGAAGGGAAGGAATACAACCAGGGCGTGGCGTATCTGGACGACGGCACAATGGTGGTGGTGGACGGTGCGCGCAAGATGATCAACAAGACCGTGGATATCGTGGTCACCTCAGTGCACCAGACCACGGCCGGCAAAATGATTTTTGGGCGCTACGACGAACGCGGCGAGCAATCGTCGCGAACGGCTGCCGCGGCTGCGCCTGCCGCCGGCGAATCGCAGCCAGCTCCGCGCGTCGCGGATGGCGGCGGAGGCGAG
Organism: Candidatus Acidiferrales bacterium; assembly: GCA_049694295.1. Lineage (GTDB taxonomy): Bacteria > Acidobacteriota > Terriglobia > Acidiferrales > UBA7541 > Palsa-295. Next base: position 11 of record JBAVQT010000221.1, on the reverse strand, counting down.
CGCCCTCCGAG
>JBAVQT010000220.1:0-2334 GCA_049694295.1 Candidatus Acidiferrales bacterium | reverse complement strand
CGAGAAACGCGGGCAAAAGGCTGGTCTGCGGGTTGGTCATCTGCTCGATGCGGCGCTCGGAAATCCCGCCGAGCGTGGCGAGGGCCACGGCCATCTGATCGGCAGCCATGGCCAGGGGCTGGCCGTGGAAATTTCCTCCGCTGATTACTTCACCGACGCTTTCGGCGCGCGCGCCACCGGCGGCGGCTGTGTCCGCGAACACCAGGGGATTGTCGGTCGCGCTGTTGAGTTCGATTTCGAGAGTGGCGCGGACTTGAGCGAGCGAATCGCGGACGGCTCCGTGGACCTGCGGCGTGCATCGGAGGCTGTAGGCGTCTTGCACGCGCTGGTCTTTTTCCGCGGAGCGATGCGACTCGCGGATTTCGCTGGCGTCATTGAGGCGACGCAGGTTCGCGGCGGTGGTAGCGTGACCCGGGTACGGGCGGACGCGCGCGATGCGTTCGTCGAACGCGGCGGGACTGCCGCGCAGGGCATCGAGCGAGAGAGCCGCGGCCACGTCGGCGGTGTCCGCCGCGATTTCCGCCTGACGCAGGCTCAGAGCGAGCAGGGCTTGCATGGCTTGCGTGCCATTCAGCAGCGCGAGTCCCTCTTTTGCTTCGAGTGCGAGGGGCGCAATGCCCGCGGCGCTCATCGCGGCGGCTCCGGACATTCGTTTATTTTGCGCGGTGGTCCCCGGTGCGACTCCAAGAATGGCTTCGCCCTCGCCGATGGCTACCTGCGCGAGATGCGCGAGCGGCGAGAGATCGCCCGATGCGCCCACCGAGCCTTGCGAGGGGATCACGGGATGCACGCGGTGGCGGAGCATCGCGCACAGCGTTTCGGCGACGACCGGGCGCACGCCCGAAAATCCCTTGGCGATGGCATTGGCTCGCAGCAACAGCATCGCGCGGGTTTCCGCTTCGCTGAGAGGCGCGCCGACTCCGCAGGAGTGGCTGCGGACCAGATTGACCTGCAACTGACGGATCTGCTCGCGGGATATGCGGATCGAGGCCATTTTGCCGAATCCGGTGTTGACGCCGTAGACCGCGCCGTCCGATTCGATGAGACGCTCGATCACAGCGCGCGAGGCCTGCATGTTTCGGCGCGCAGCGGCGGATATTTCGACGTCCGCGCCGTCATACACGACGGACCAGAGGTCGGCAAGCGTCAAGCTCTCTCCGTCAATTTCAATTTTGTTCACGCGTTGTCTGCTCCTGCGCCGGCAGGGCGAGCTGAACTGGGCCGGCTGCGGTTGCTCCACGCTCTCGACTCTAAACTCTCAACTGTGAAGCGTGAGAGGGTTGCTCTCATTCCTGACCGGCGAAAGTTCGGGAAGCGTTCACATGCTCGCGCGCCTTCTTCTTCGGATGGTGTGCCGGAAAATATTTTCGGTATTTCTCGGGCAGCGATTTCGGACGTCCCTGGCGGTCGCAGATCACGTGCAGGGTCTCGCCGCTGGCAATCGTCTCACCGTCCGTTTGCCTGACGACCTCATAGCCGAAGCGAATGGTGCGGCGCTGGGAATCGAGCACGGAGGTGCGCACCGTAAGCAGTTCGTCAAATCTGGCGGGGCGCTTATAACGGCAATAGGCCTCGGCAACGACGATGAAGCTGTCGTCTTCGGATTCCATCTGCTTATACTCGAAGCCCAACTGGCGGCAGAGCTCGACTCGGCCAATTTCAAACCAGGTGAAGTAGTTTCCGTGGTAGACGACTCCCATCTGATCGGTTTCGGCGTAGCGGACTCGGACGGTGGCTTCGGCGATTTCATTCATGCTAGTGGCCCGTCCATTGCGGGTCTCTCTTTTCGAGAAACGCGGCGAGGCCCTCGCGAAAATCTTCGGTGGCACGGATCGCAGCATTGGCTTCGACGGCCAATTCGATTTCGCGTCCGAGGGCTTCGGCTTCCATGCGCACCAGAAGTCGTTTGGTGCGCTCGATGCTGGTGGGGCTTGCGGCCAGCAGGGAAGCGGCCAGTTCGCGGGCGCGCTCGATCAATTTGTCCGCTGCGACAATTTCAGTTACCAGGCCGAGTTGCAGTGCTTCCGGCGCATCGAAGATTCTTCCCGAGAGTAGCAGTTCGCGCGTTTTTTTGTCGCCAATCTGTCGCCGCAGGAACACGCTGACCAAAGCGGGAATGAAGCCGATCTTTACTTCCGTGTATCCGAACTTTGCTGCTGGCGCGGCCAGCGTGAAATCCGCGAGCGTCGCGATCCCGCAGCCTCCGCCGATGGCAGGTCCGTTTACGGCGGCGATCAGGGGACGGGGAAATTCGTGGATGCGACGAAAGAGCTTGGCCATCTGGCGCGAATCGGCGAGATTTTGTTCGGCGGGCTGTCGCGCGAGATCTTGCAG
>JBAVQT010000219.1:0-12485 GCA_049694295.1 Candidatus Acidiferrales bacterium | reverse complement strand
CGGCGCCGCCAGGCGCAATGTAACGTCGGTGGTTTTGTTGGCGCGGATCAGAATGCGTTTGTCCCACTCGGAGAATTTGCCGTCGGCATAGGCGCGCAGATCGTATTGCCCGATTTCAAAGCGCGCGAACACGAAGTGACCGTTCGAGTCCGTGTGTGTGGCATGCGGCCGCACGCCGTCGGACGTTTGCATCGTCACGCTGGCGTCGGCCACCGGCCTACCGTGCGCGTCCAGCACCACGCCGGCGAGCGTGCCGATTCTTTCATGCACCGTCTGAGCGCTGGCCACTGAGCCCAGCAGGAGTATTCCGGCGAATCCGAGTCCAGCGAACCACAGCCCGCCAAAACGCGGCAAAATTCGAGAAAAGCGAATCATCGCGCAGCGCCTCCCGGATATTTCTGGTTTCATTGTAGCGCCGGCGTAACAGCGCCATGGCCCGGCAGCGGCCAGTTTTTTCGCGAGCGTCACCTGTACGTTCGTACAAGTACGAAGCGTTGGGGCAGGCTAATATTTGTAGTGTTTGCTCGCAGCGGCGTGCAGTTCTTGCTCCTGGCGGCCGCTGTCGGGGCTCGTGCCGCGCTCCAACGCCAGAAAATAATTCAGCAGTTGCAGCGGCGCCAGATGCACGAATGCCTGCAACCACTCCGCGCATTCCGGCACCAGCAGCACATCCTCGGCGGCCAGATCGCGATTGGCCGAGGGCACCGTGACAGCCGCGCGCAACGCCTTCACCTCGCTCGCGGCGCGAAAAATCTGTCGCGCGCGATCGTCGCTCCGGGTGCCGCTCAGCAGCCCCACCAGCGCAGTGCGTGAATCTACTTCGGAAAATGGCCCATGCAGCACTTCTTCAGTCTCGAAGCCCTCGGCCGCCATGTAGCAACTTTCCTTGATTTTCAGCGCCGCTTCGCGCGCCGTGGCCCAGCCCGATCCAGCTCCAAAGATTTCCACGCGCTCGCGCGAGGCCATGCGCTTCGCAAGTTCGCGAGTCTGCGCCTCGAGCCCCAGCGCTTGCTGCATCAGCGCGGGGACGCTCGATAGCTCCGCATGAAAATTTTCGCGAGCCAGCAGATTCCGGCTCTTCGCGATGCGCAGATTGATCAGCGCCAGCGCCGCGAGCGCCGTCGTGTAGCTCTTCGTGTACGCAAACGCAATCTCCTGCCCGCACGTTTCGATTTGAAAATCCGCGCCGCGAATTGCTTCCGCGCTGTTTTGCCCGGTGATCGCGATCGTCAGTGCGCCCGCCGCGCGCGCCACGCGCAGTGCCTCCGCCGAAGCGCTCGAACTGCCCGTGTGCGTGATGACCATCACCGCATCCTCCCGCCCCATCGCCACGGGATGATGCAGAAACTCGAACGACTGCTCGAAATGCGCCCAGATGCGCCCGCCCGTAAATTCGCGCAGCCAGATTTCCGCGATCTGCGCCGCGTGCAACGAAGTTCCAATGCCCACGAAGATGACGCGTTCTTTTTCCGCGGCGGCGTCCCCGGCCCTCTGGATGGCCGCTCCCTGCGCCAGCACGGCCTCGATCAGCGCCGGCTGATCGTGGACCGCTTCGTAGACGTAATACGGATGGGCTGTGCGCCGATCGGCCATTTGCTGTTTCTCCTGCGCGGTTGAATTTGGTATTTTTCTTGTGTCGCCGCCATTCTAGCGGAACAGGAGCCTTCATGCCTCGCTACCTCTCGCAGCACACCCTTGCCTGCCTCACCCGCCAGGGCGCCGAGCAATTGGCTCTGCGACTCATCGCGGCCACGCCCGTGAAGACACACCGCGTGGTGGTCAACATGCAAGAAGGAAAGATGCTGGTGGAATTCGAAGCGGCAGCGCGCGAGGATGTCGAGAGCTATCTGGCTTCGGAGAAATTTCACTTCGACTGGGTCTTGCGCCTCGAATTCGAATTCGCGGAAGGCGTTCTGCGACCACTTTGAACGATTCCGATCTGGCGCGCCATCGCTTTAAGGAATCTGGTTCGCGTCGATTCCCGATTGCCGCGCCTGATCTTCCAGCGAGCCAATTCTTGAAAGCAGTTCGCTGCGCTTCTGCTTGGCGTCGTCCAGTTGCGCTTGCCAGCTTCCGAATCCCACGCCGTGGTAGGGTCGCGTCGAAGTATTGGGATTGTTCACGGTGGTTCCGTTGATTCCCGCTTGGAGTTGCGCAATCTTGGTGTCGAGCGGTGGAATCTCTTGCTGCAGTTTGGTGATTTGCGCCCGATACCAAGCCGCGTCGCGCGTTTTCGGCGGAGCATTGCTGGCGCGAGCGGATTGATTTTTCTTCGCATTCTTGGGTTGGAACGTTGATATCGCAGAATCGCCGCGCAGGCCGCCGATGTCCTCGTTGGTCCACACTTTTTTCGCAGGCGCGGTGTCCGGCGCGGCGGAGGCAGCCGGATTCGCAGCCGCCGCTGGCGGATTTTGCGTCGCCGACTGAGCCGCGGCCGGGGCGGCAGCTCCAGCGGGAGCCGCACTCCCCGAATTCGACTGTGTCTGTGCGTGCGCCGGCAGCGCGCATGGCGCAGCCAGGAAAAATACGGCCAGCAGGGTAAGAGTCGCGCGGTTCATTGCGCCTCCTCGGTGTGTCTCTATTGTGCGCTTCCAGGGAACGGCTGCTCGAAGATTAAACCCGCAGCCGTCCTAAAAGTTACGAGGAGTCTTACGGGTCCACCGAAAATTTTCGAGCGCCGGAAAGCTCGCTCTTCGCCACTTCCAGCGCCTGTGTCGGCGGATAAAGTCGCCGATAGTGGCTGGCCTCGATCACTTGGTGTTCCTCGAACGGAAAGAAAAATTTCCGGCCCGAAAAATCATATTGATAGCGCACCGGCAGCCATACGCCCGGCGCCACTTCCGCTTGGTCCAACGAAAAAGTCGCGCCCTTGTAAAGTTTGCCCAGGATGCCCGCTCCAATCGCAATGTCGTGCGTCACATGCGCTTCGCCGCGAACCATTTCGTCCGACGAGTGCTCCACCCAGATTTTACCGGTTATATGCGTCATGGCTTCCTGCAGCGTGGAGTGCGGGCGAAAGTCCGGGTTAGGATCGAGCTGAAAAATGTCGCAAGCGCGGCCGCTGTATGTCTCGCGTCCCAGCCAGGTCACGTGAAACGCTCCAGTCGCGGCGGTCACAATGTCCAGGCGATCCGCCTTCTTCTTTGCGCTTTTCGCGGCCAGCGCCTTGGAGCGCGAGTCCTCCGGATTGAGCGCCAAAGTCAGAGTTTCCGACCAGGCCTGCAATTGCTTTCGATACTCCGCCGGATCGGCCAGCTTGCCATTCTCAGTCAGTAATATCTTCGTCGAGCCGAAGCCGTTGGGAACCAGCCGGTAGGTCCGATCCTGCAGGATTCGGGGATTCGCGCCAGATGACCGATCGACCTGGTGCTCGATGCGCTCGTATTGATCGAGCGTCAGGTCATTCTCGCGCTGGTGGGCGACTAACCTCTGCGCCCGCTCGTGAATCTCGGCCTCAGTAGGAGCGGGGACAACTTGTTGTGGTGTCGTGGCCGCCGCAGTGGCGGAGCGGGGCGGCGTGCGAACGGCCTGCTGCGGCGCCGCCATCACGGCTGCGGGAATCAGCCCCAGAAGGGCAAGTCTCCGATGCATGCACCACTCCCTCAATTGCTGGATGCCCTGCGTATATAGCAAGTTACAGCCTTATTGTAACCGCGAAACGGGCCGCTAGGTTCCACCGGCGGCGGATCGCAAAGAGAGCGACCCCGTTAAGGTACAATATAGCCTGATATTTTTTGCCGTTTCCTTCGTCTATAACTACAAGAACCGTGGAAAAATTGTCTCAACCATTCGGCAAGGCCCGCCGCTCCTCGATGGCGTTTCGCGAAACCTTGCGAATCGCCATCGATACCCTCCGCGCCCACAAACTCCGAACCATCCTCACGCTTCTCGGTGTCATCCTGGCAGTCACCACGTTGGTCGCGGTCATCTCGGTCCTCAACGGACTCAACGTCTACGTCGCCACCAAGGTAGCCAACCTCGGCGCCAACGCCTTCGTGCTCGATCGCATCGGCATCGTCACCAACTTCGAGGAATGGAACAAAGCCCGCAAACGTCCTCCCCTCGACATGTCGTCTTTCTATGCGCTTCGCGACAATATGACCTTGGCGGCGGCCGTGGCCGGCGAAATTGACAGTTCCGCGGACGTTCGCTACGGCAACGACATGAGCGAGGATGTTGCCATCGTCGGAGCGACTTCCAACTACCCTGAAATCGAAGACGTGGATGTTTCCAGCGGCCGCTTGCTCAATCAGGTTGATGAAGACCATCGCGCCGGCGTGTGCGTCATTGGCGCTGATATAGCCAACAAGTTCTTTCTCGGCCGCGATCCGCTCGGTAAGGAAATCCGCGCCGGACAAAATCAGTACACGATCGTCGGCGTCGCCGCCGCCAAAGGAACCATCTTCGGGCAGTCCCAGGATAATTTTGTCCTGATTCCGCTTTCCACCTATCGCACGGAGTGGCTCGCGCCGCTCGACTCCGTCACGCTGATCGTTCAGGCGAAGTCCCAGGAAGCCATGCCCGCCGCCGAAGATCAAGCGCGCTCGATCCTCCGCACCATGCGCCACGTGCGATATCAAGACGAAGACAATTTCGCCACCATCGAGCCGTCTTCCATCACCGGGCTGTGGAATCGAATCACTGGCAGCGCTTTTGGCATCGCCGTCTGGGTGACGTCGGTTTTTCTCGTCGTCGGCGGTGTAGTGATCATGAACATCATGCTGGCCAGCGTCACGGAGCGTACCCGCGAAATCGGTTTGCGAAAATCGCTCGGCGCCAGGCGCAGCCACATTATTCTGCAGTTCATGGTCGAGTCCGCGCTGCTGGCCACCGCCGGCGGCGCGATCGGAGTGGCCGTGGCGCTGGTCATCGCGTTGCTGGTGCGCGCCACCACGCCGATTCCCATCGCCACGCCGATCTTCGCGATCGTGGTGGCCCTGTTGCTCTCCACCGCGGTCGGACTCTTTTTCGGAATTTATCCTGCCATGCGTGCGGCGCGCCTGAGTCCCATCGAGGCGCTCCGCGCGGAAAATTAGTATCGGAGAAATAGGAACAGCCCATGCAGCAAGACTATCGCGAGAATTTGAAGCTGGCGCTGGATACCGTGCGCGCCCACAAGCTCCGCAGTTTCCTCGCCATTTTGGGCGTGATGATCGGCGTGGCTCTGATCATTCTCGTCGTCGGCTTGGTGCAGGGTTTCCGCGTCACAATTCAGGACGAAATTACTGCCGAAGGAATTAATACTGCCTGGGTGGATCGTTTCAACCAGGGGCCGCACAACGGGCGGCGTCCGCGCGAGGAGCGCGAGCGCAAGCCGCTCACCCTCGAGGACGGCATGGCGATCCAGGCGCAATGCTCCGACGTCAAGCAGACTGCGATCTCCATATTCCAGTGGGAGCAGACCCACACGGCCAAGTACGGCAACAATCTCATCGAAGGTACGGAGTTTCGCGGCACCTTTCCTTCGTATCTCGAAGTTTATTCGAACGCCACCATGAAGACCGGCCGCTTCTTCACTCAAATCGAAAACGAGCACCGCGAAAACGTGGTCGCTATCGGCCACGACATCGTCAAAGCATTTTTTCCGAACGACGACGATGCCGTCGGCAAAGAAATCCAGGTCGATGGCACTACTTTTCGCATCGTCGGCGTCTTCGAGAAACCCATCGCTGGTTTCGGCACCAATGATCAGGACAAGCGCGTCGTCATTCCGTATTACACCTTCACAAAACTATTTCCTGCCAGCTACGAAGTTGGCATTCGCTTTCTGGCGTACGACGGCAAACTCGATGCGGCCGTTGACGAAGTTCGCGGACTCCTCCGCCGTCGCCGCAACGTCCCTTACAACAAACCCGACAATTTCGTGGTCACCACCAACGTCGAGATCCGCCAGCAATTTGACGACATCATCAGCGGAGTGGTTCTGGCCATCGTGGTCCTCAGCTCCATCGGCCTGTTGATCGGCGGCATGGGCGTGATGAACATCATGCTGGTCAGCGTCACCGAGCGCACCCGCGAAATCGGAATCCGCAAGGCCATCGGCGCTCGCAGCAGTGACATCACCTGGCAATTCCTCTTCGAGGCCATGACTCTCACCGGTGCCGGCGGCCTGATCGGCATCGCCGTCGGTTCCAGCATCGTGATGCTGATTCCCGTTGTGAGCACTCTGAAGGCTGTCGTGCCGTTGTGGGCCGTGATCGCTGGTTTTTCCGTATCGGTGGGAATCGGGCTGGTCTTCGGAGTGTGGCCGGCCACCAAGGCGGCGCGCCTCAATCCGGTGGAAGCTCTTCGTTACGAATAGCGCAGCCGCGCGTTTGGTTTTTCCTCGCAGCCGCGATCCGCTTAAGGCCGCGTTGCTTCCGGTTTGCTTTCGTCCGTCACCGTGCTCTGCGAATTGAGATGCGCGTGGCCATCCGCGCCGATCTGGTAGGGAAATCCTGCGGGGTCCAGCGGAATGCCCGGCAGCAATTTCGCATCGGCCAATTCTTTTGTCGAAGCCGGATAGCGTCCGTAACGCTGGCGATATTCCTCCGATATTTGGTCTAGCTGTTCTTCTTCGCCCAGCGCTTTTAATCCCAGCAGATGCTCCAAGGCCATTTTTCGAATCGCCGGTTCCTTTGATGACTCATAAAGCTGCGTCCAAATCAGTTGTGAAGTCCGCATGTCCCCGCCTCGGTCGGCCATTCGTGCGGCCATCAGTTTCATCCATGATGGCGCGCCCGGTTTCTTGCCGCCCTCGAGATACGTTGCGGCAGCGTTTGCATAGTCGTGCAGACGCCAGAAATAAAGAAAGCCCAGATCCGTATCCATGTGCCAGTTTTCCGGATTCGCCGCCACTCCGCGTTTCACGAGCTCGACGGCAAGGTCGGTTCGTCCCGCCCCCATCGGGCCAGGCTCCGAGAGGAAAATCGCTCCGAAGTGGTACGCCACAGTCAGCCGAGGATCGAGCGTCGTGGTGATATCCAGCAGCGGCCACAGCCGGTCGAATTTTGCATTCGGCGAGCCCACCAAACTGCCGTAATACTGCACGGCGCGAGTCCAGTAAATATCCGCCAGCAGCGAATCGTAGCCGATGCTGAGTTTCTTGAGCGTCGCTCCCGATCGCATCAGCAACTCGTCCTGCTCTTGCGTCTGCGAGCTCGGACGCCCGTCGATCGCCCGCTGCAACGCGAAAATTCCAGCGAAGAGCAGCGGCACGCCCACCAGCGTCAGCCCCAGCATCCGAACGTGCGCGCTCGATTTCACTTCAGATTGCGTCCGGAAAATATCGCCGACGCCGCCAGCAAGACCACGGCCACGTATGCCGTCGCGTACAGAGTGTTCAGCCCCACCAGCGACGCGGGGACCGCATCGCCGTGCGCCGCCATCCCGATCACGTTAAAGTTATGAAAATTCGGCAGCAAATAATAAAGCGCGCGCGTGATTGCCTGCAGCGCCGGACTGTGCGTCAGTTTCCCGAAGTCGCGAATGTCCGGAGCGAATATTCCCGCCAGATAAATTCCCAGCGTGAAGAGCGTCGAAAGCATCGGGCTCGAAAAGCATGAAAAAAACAGCGCCAGCGCGGTCACCAGCGCTAGCTCCAGCAGAATGAAATACACGGCGATGACGATCGAAATATCCGTCCGCTCGAAGTGCCGCCCCACGTATAGCAACGCCGCCGCCAATCCCAGAGTCATCAGCGCGGTATTCGCTGCGAGTGTCAGCAGCAACCCCGCGTATTTTCCCACCAGAAATTCCGAGCGCCGCACCGGCTTCGCCAGCAGGCTGTAGAGCGTTCGCCGCTCCATTTCCTTGTAGACCAGCCCGACGCCTATAAAAATCGCCATCACCAGCCCAAAAATCGAAATGGCCGAAAGGCCCAGATTGATAATCACTAACCGCTCGATGCCGATCGAAATCTGCCCCACCAGAATGGCCGCGCCGATCATCAACAGCGCGAAAAAAATCAGGTTGTATAGCACGCGGTCGCGCACCGCTTCGCGAAACGTGTTGATCGCCACCACGCCTGGAATGAAGCTCATGGCGTGTGCACCTCGATGGCATGCGATCCTGCGTTGCCCTTGCCCACCAGTCGGAAGAAATAATCTTCCAGCGTCGGACGCAGCGGCGCCACGGATAGAATGCGCGCTTCCGAGCCGCGCAACTGCTCCAGCACGGCGTACAGTTCGGCTTCCGGGATTTCGATGCGATAGCGTCGACCGGTTTGTGCCGCGCGCCCCGCCAACGTTGGTGCTAGCGAGCGGTCCTCTGGCAGTTCAAAAAGAATTTCCATTCCCTGCAATTCCGGCGAGACGATTTCATCTGGCGCGCCCACTCCCTGCAGCTTGCCTCCTAGCAGCACGGCCACGCGATCGCACAGCATTTCCGCGTCGGATAGTATGTGCGTCGAAAAGAAAACGGTGCGACCCTCGCGCTTCAGATCGAGAATGATGTCGCGCACTTCGCGCCGTCCAACCGGATCGAGCCCGCTCATCGGCTCATCGAGAAACACCACCGCTGGATCGTGCAAAATAGCCTGCGCGATGCCCACCCGCTGCAGCATGCCCTTTGAAAATTTTCGCAGTTGCAATTTTGCCGCGCCCGCCAGACCCACTCGCTCCAAATTGCGAGCGACTCGCTCGCGGCGCTCCGCGCCGGAAAATCCGAAAAACCGCGCGAAATATTCGAGCAACTCTTGCGCAGTCAGGTAGTCGTAAAAGTAAGGCTGTTCGGGGAGGTAGCCGATCTGCCGGTGCATGCGCACGTCGTCGATTGAAAGTCCCCGCACGCGCGCCGTGCCAGCCGTCGGAAAAATCAAGCCCATCAAAATTTTTAGTGTGGTCGTTTTTCCCGCGCCATTCGGTCCCAGAAATCCAAACACCTCGCCGTCTCGCACTTCCAGCGTCAAATTGTCGAGTGAACGCCGCTTCCCCGGGCGCCAGTGTCCCAGCGGGTAGTCTTTCGTAAGGCCGGCGATTTCGATGGCGGGCGCGCTCATGGGATTCACCTTACTATTTTTTTCGTCATGCGCAGCTCTGTCAAGATGGTCCAGTTTCCTTTTTCGATACACTCGTCACCATCTGTACGCCTCTCTGGCCGACTCAATTCCCGGAAAAGGGGTCTCACCCACCCGTAAACAATGGAATGGGGTTAGCTGCGCAGACACCACTATAGATAGACCATTTGGACACCGGAGCCCCGACATTTTGTGCTCCCTCCCGCATTTTCTCTTGACAACTTTTCCACAACCCCTGATACTTCGCGTCCAGACTCGGGGGAACGTGAACCGTTTTTTTGCGCGAGCTGCACAGTCGGTTCACGGGTTGATTCAGACCGGGTTCAAACGACAATCTTGAGGGGACTGACCCCGCTACGCAGCGCGCCGCAGGCTTTCTGCGGTGCTTAGCTGGGCTTTTCTCTCTTTTTTTTCGACCGGGGCGTATCATTTTGCGTCACTTTGACCGCTCTGCCTTTCCCCACTTCTTTTCGAGGTAACAGCAGGATCCCATCGTCACCAGTTACACAGGTCAACGCACGGATGTCGCGGTTGGGAGTAAAATGGGAGCAGCCACTCCCGCCCGGCACCCAGGCACAATTACGACGGCTGCACTGCCGGCGCGGAGGCAGAGATGGCGGAAACGAGAACGGCATTGAATGGACATACTAGTACGGAACAGACTACGCGGCGTTCGACCGGCCTCGAATTTCAGCGCCGGTTCACCAACGGGCAGGTGGCTCCTTTCGACGCAGTCGAATGGGAGCGGCGTACCGCACAAATAGGCAGCGACAAAGGCCAGGTGATTTTTCGACAGGACAACATTGAAGTGCCAAAATCCTGGTCGCAGACCGCGACCAACATCGTCGCTTCAAAATATTTTCACGGCAAACCCAACACGCCCGAGCGCGAAGGTTCCGTGCGACAGTTGATCGCGCGCGTCGTCAACTCCATCGTCCGCTGGGGCGAAGAGGGCGGCTATTTCGCGTCCCCGGAATCGAAAGACTCCTTCCGTGACGAACTCACCCACCTCCTTGTCGAACAGAAAATGGCTTTCAATTCGCCCGTTTGGTTCAACGTCGGCGTGCAGGCCAAGCCGCAGTGCTCCGCCTGCTTCATCAACTCCGTCCAGGACAACATGGAATCCATCATGGGCCTGGCGCGCACCGAAGGCATGCTCTTCAAGTGGGGCTCAGGCACCGGCACGAATTTCTCAGCTCTGCGCGGCAGTCGCGAATCTCTTTCCGGCGGCGGCATCGCGTCCGGTCCCGTGAGCTTTATGAAGGGTTTCGACGCTTTTGCCGGCGTCATCAAAAGCGGAGGCAAGACGCGCCGCGCGGCCAAGATGGTGATCTTGAACGTGGATCATCCCGATATTCAGGAATTCATCGAGTCCAAAACCAAGGAAGAGCGCAAAGCCCACGTGCTCATCGAGCAGGGCTACGATCCTGCGATTGACGGCGAAGCATATTCTTCCGTCTTCTTCCAGAACGCGAATCATTCCGTGCGCGTCACCGATGATTACATGCGCGCCGTCGAAGAAGACCGCGATTGGTGGACTCGCAACGTCACCGACGGTAAGCCGGCCGAGAAGCACAGCTCGCGCGGCCTCCTGCACGCTATGGCTGAATCCGCCTGGCGCTGCGGCGATCCCGGCATGCAGTACGACACCACCATCAATCACTGGCACACCTGCAAAGCCACCGACCGCATTTACGCGTCGAACCCCTGCTCGGAATACATGTTCCTCGACGACACAGCTTGCAATCTCGCTTCGCTCAACCTGCTGAAGTTTCTCGGCTCCAACGGCCAGTTCGATAGCGAAGGTTTCCGCCACGCTGTCGACATCACCATCACCGCGCAGGAAATTCTGGTGGATAACGCCAGCTATCCCTCCGACCGCATCGCGCGCAATTCGCACGACTATCGTCCGCTGGGCATCGGCTACGCCAACCTGGGCGCACTTCTGATGTCTCTCGCGCTGCCCTACGATTCCGATGGCGGCCGCGATTTCTGCAGTGCGATTACCGCTCTCATGACCGGCGAATCCTATGCCCAGTCGGCCCGCATCGCCGAACGCATGGGACCGTTTGGCGGTTACCCGCGCAATCGTGATTCGATGCTCGAAGTCATCCGCATGCACCGCGACTCGCTTCGACCCATCAAAGAAGAAAACGTCCAGCCGTCGCTGCTCCACGCCGCGCAGGAATCGTGGGACACCGCGCTGGCCATCGGCGAGAAGTTCGGCTACAAGAATTCGCAGGTTTCCGTCCTCGCGCCCACCGGCACCATCGGCTTCATGATGGATTGCGACACCACCGGCATCGAGCCCGACCTCGCGCTCGTCAAGCACAAGCGCCTGGTCGGCGGCGGAGTCATCAAGATCGTCAACAACACCGTGCCACAGGCGCTGATGAAGCTTGGCTACGCTCCCGAGGACGTCGCGAAAATGGTGGATTTCGTGGACGCCAACGGCACCATCGAAGGCGCGCCCGGTCTCAAGCCCGAGCATCTTCCCGTTTTTGATTGCTCTCTCGCCACCGCGGGCGGCCGCTCGATTGCCTGGCGCGGTCACCTCCACATGATGGCTGCAGCGCAGCCATTCCTCTCCGGCGCGATCAGCAAGACGATCAATATGCCCGAAGTATCCACCGTCGAAGACATCATGGAGGCCTACACCGAATCCTGGAAGCTGGGGATCAAGGCTGTAGCCATCTACCGTGATAATTCCAAGCGCTCCCAACCGCTCTCTGCGGCCGGCAAAAAAGAAGAGGAGAAGGCTACCGTAGCGCCCGTCGTCGATGCCGCACCTGTCGCCGTCGCGGCCGAAGTACCGTCACCCTTGCAGAAGGAAATGTTCCCCGGCGCCAAGCGGCGCAAGTTGCCGCCCGAGCGCGACTCGATCACGCACAAATTCTCGATTGGCGGGCACGAAGGCTACCTCACCGTCGGAAAATACAAAGACGGTCAACTTGGCGAAATCTTCATCAAGATGGCTAAGGAAGGCTCCACGCTCTCCGGCATCATGGATGCCTTCGCTCTCTCCGTCTCGATTTCGCTGCAGTACGGCGTGCCACTCCGCGCCATGGTGGACAAATTCGTGAATTCGCGCTTCGAGCCTTCGGGTTACACCGGCAATCCGGAGATTCGCTACGCGAAATCCATCGTGGATTACATCGGACGCTGGCTCGGTGGGAAGTTCATCTCTCCCGACTACGTGGACCGCGACGCAGCCGCGACCGAAGAAGAAACCGCTCTGGCCAACCCGTTGCCGGCGGCCGTTGTGAAACCTGCCATGGCCCGCAGTGTCGAGCCTGAGCCCAGCACGAGGCCTCGCGCCGCAATTGACGACGCTCCCTCCTGCTCCGAGTGCGGCATGCTCATGACCCCCAACGGAAGCTGCTACAAATGTGCCAACTGCGGCAGCACATCCGGCTGCAGTTAGAGAAGTAGACTAGTTCCATCGCGTCTCAGAGGGGCGGGCTAAAACCCGCCTCTTTTTTCGCGTCAG
>JBAVQT010000218.1:0-6202 GCA_049694295.1 Candidatus Acidiferrales bacterium | reverse complement strand
TTTTTACGCCGATCGTACTGGTGGTGACGGAGCGGCTGGAAGTGCCGCCGGTGCCGTATTTGATTGCGGTGGCGGTGTCGGCGAACGTGGGCTCGGTGATGTCGGTGACGGGCAATCCGCAGAACGCGCTGGTGGGAATTACGGCGCATCTGCCGTTTCTGGGATTTTTGTTTCATCTTGCGCCGGTGTCACTGATCGGGCTGGCAATCGTGACGGGGGTGCTGACGGTATTTTTCCGCGGCGAGTTGCTGAATCACCCATTGAAGAGGCGAGCGCCGACGGCGGAGGGGCGGGTGGATCGACGGCTGCTGGCGAAGTGCGCGCTGGCAGCGGCGATGGTGATCGTGCTGTGGATACTGGGCTATTCATTTCCGCTGGTGGCGATTTCGGTGGGCGCGTTCATTCTGATTATCGGACGGGTCAAGTCGGAAAATATTTATCAGCGAATCGATTGGGAGCTGCTGCTGTTTTTCGGGTCGCTATTCGTGGTGGTGCATGGATTTGAAACGTCTGGCGCGGTGGACAAACTGATCGGGCATTTTCAATCGCAATTGCAGGGACCGATGGTGTCGCAACTATTTGCAGTGAGCGGAGTGATGCTAATTCTATCGAACCTGGTGAGCAATTTGCCGGCGGTGCTGCTATTCCGGCCGGTGGTGGCATCGCTGCCGAATAGCCACTACATCTGGCTGGCGGTGGCGAGCTCAGCGACGCTGGCGGGAAACGCGACGCCGCTGAGTTCGGTGGCAAACTTGATCGTGCTGCAGCTGGCGGCGAGGAAAGTAAAGATTTCGTTTTGGCAGTTCGTGCGGGTGGGGCTGGTGATTACGGCGCTGACAACGCTGGCGGCGATATTGATCTTGGCGGTGGAACATAGATATTTTCCGGGGAGCTAGCGGGGGCGGACGACGAAACCGAAGAGATTTCAAATTTCAGATTTGAAATTTCAAAAAAAGAGACGGCGCAGACGGAAGCGAGGGCTGAAGGCAAAGACCCCACCCTCGCAAGGCGAGGATGGGGTGCCCGGAAAAGCGACGGCGACTGCAACAGCAAGCACAACCGCGACCGCAACGGCTGCTGCGGCGGCGCTGCTACTTTTTGGCTTGAGCGAAGTTTTCGGCTACCTGGTCCCAGTTGATCAGGTTCCAGAAGGCTTCGATATATTCGGGGCGGCGATTTTGATACTTCAAGTAGTAGGCGTGTTCCCAGACGTCGAGTCCGAAGAAAGCCTTACCGCCGTCCATGATGGGATTATCCTGATTGGGAGTGGATTCGATAGCTAGCTTGCCGTCGCGAAAAAGCAGCCAGGCCCAGCCGGAACCGAAGCGGGTGGTGGCGGCTTGATTGAATTTGGTTTTGAAGTCGGCAAAGCTGCCGAAGGCGGACTGAATGGCGCTGGAGAGATCGCCCTTGGGTTCGCCGCCGCCACCCTTTTTCAGAATCTTCCAGAAGAGCGAGTGGTTCATGTGGCCGCCGCCATTGTTGCGGACAGCGGTGCGGATGGCTTCGGGAACTTTAGTGAGGTGAGCGAGAAGTTCTTCGAGCGAGAGTTTCTGAAGATCGGTGTGACCATCGAGCGCTTTATTGAGGTTGGTGACGTAAGCGCCGTGATGCTTGTCGTGATGGATCTCCATGGTCTTGGCGTCGATGTAGGGCTCGAGTGCGTCGAAGGCGTAGGGCAGCGGCGGAAGCGTGTAAGTCATCTGAGGAGCGGCTCCTTGTGCGGAATGCTGAGTCATTTCTACCTCCTGAATACGGTTCCTGCGTCATAATTATACGCGCTCGGCGGGAAAACGGCGCGAGGTCGCGCACATTCTATAGATGAACGAGCGGGGGGAAAGATGCCGGCTGTCGAACACATAGAGAAGCACTTCACGGCCAGCGCGGCCGTGCGAGACATCGTGATAGGCATGGCCGACGGGCTGACTGTTCCGTTTGCGCTGGCGGCGGGATTGACGGGAGCGGCGGCGGTGCTGGCCAACGGCACAGGCATCATCGTGACGGCGGGGCTGGCGGAAATTGCGGCCGGTTCGATTGCGATGGGACTGGGCGGATACCTGGCGGCGAAGACGGATACCGAACACTATGCTTCGGAATTGCGGCGCGAATACAGCGAGACGGTGGAATTGCCGGACGTGGAGACGGAAGAGGTGGCGAAAGTTTTTCGGGAGTACGGACTCTCCGAAGCGCAGATGGCGCCGGTGGTGGCGGCGATCACGGGGAACCAGAAGCGGTGGGTGGATTTTATGATGCGATTCGAATTGGGACTGGAGACGCCGGATCCATCGCGCGCGGCGCGTAGCGCGGCGACGATTGCGGTATCGTACATCGCGGGAGGATTGGTGCCGCTGACGCCTTACATTTTAATAGGTCATGTGGATATGGCGCTGCGGGTTTCGATCGGCGTGACGCTGCTGGCGCTGTTGGTGTTTGGAGCGGTGAAAGGACACTTCACGGGAGTGAAGCCGTGGCGCGCGGGAGTGCAGACGGCACTGGTGGGCGGGCTGGCGGCTGCGGCGGCGTTTTTTATCGCAAGGCTGATAAGTTAGACGCCAGCTCCGTTGACATCTTCTCGATGGGACGGTGGGAGAACAACGGAAGGAGTCGAGACAAAAGCCCCACCCTCACAAAACGAGGATGGGCACGCGGCCGAAAAAGGAATTCTGGATTGCGGCGCCGGCGTTGCGGCTTGGCCGAAATGAAATCAACAAGCGCCGAGATGTCCCGCGGAGAACGACTACGGGAGCAAGAGCGAAATCAGAAGTGCGCGTGGCGCGGCGAAAGTGGCGGAAAATGACGAAAAGGCGGCGAAATAGTACAAAACAGTTAGGTGGCGGAGCGGGCGGAAATAATTGTGAATGGCAGTTACGCAAGGGGTGGTAAGCGCATCTAAGAGATTGAGGCGGAGGAGGATGAAGCGCGCTATCAGGAAAGCGTGCGAAAGCAGGATTCCGCCATTTGCGATTTGGGGCCCCCTAAGTTTTCCGCGGTGTTACAAATTATCTCTGGATACGTCTAATCGGATGCGCGTGGCGCCTGCAAAGGCGCCTCATCGAAGGAACGGAACTCATGAATGAAACTGAAAAGAAAACGGGAGAGACAGCCATGAAGAGCGAAGTGGTGCAGGTGCGGCGCTGGGTAGCCACGATTGTGGTGGTCGCAGCGATGGTGGGAGGAGTATTTCTGTCCATGGGATGGAAGAACTGGACAGGGCACTCGGTGTTCGGGGCGAACGGAGCGCCGATCGCGGTGGTGCGCGATGCGGCACCGGTGAATTTGGGGAGTTTCCAGAATGGGTTTTCCGCGGTGCTGAAGCCGGCGCTGCCGGCGGTGGTGAACATTCACACGTCGAAGATGGTGAAGCCGGATCGCAGCCAGATGTCGCCATTTTTCAACGATCCGATGTTCCGGCAATTTTTCGGCGATCAATTTGGGCAAGGGCAAGATCAGATGAAACCACAGCGGGAACAGAGCCTGGGATCGGGCGTGATCATAACGGCGGACGGAACGATTCTGACGAATAACCACGTGGTGGACGGCGCGACGGACATCAAGGTGCAGCTGAGCGACAAGCGAGAATATCAAGCCAAGGTAATCGGGACGGATTCGAAGACGGACATCGCGGTGCTGAAGATAGATGCGAGCGGATTGCCAACGCTGCCGCTGGGCGATTCGACAAGCATGAAAGTGGGCGACCTGGTGTTCGCGATCGGCGATCCGTTTGGAATCGGGGAGACCGCGACGATGGGAATCGTCAGCGCGACGGGACGCGGCGGGCTGGGAATCGAAAATTACGAGGATTTCATTCAGACCGACGCCTCGATCAACCCGGGAAATTCGGGCGGCGCGATGATCGATATACACGGCAATCTGATCGGGATCAACACAGCGATTTTGGCGGGCAATAGCGGCGGAAACCAGGGCATCGGGTTCGCCATTCCGATCAACATGGCGAAGAACGTGATGGACCAGATCCTGACGCACGGAAAAGTGGTGCGCGGTTATCTGGGAATTTATATCGAGGACGTGACGCCGGAACTGGCGAAACAATTCGGCTTGAGTCAAGCAGGCGGGGTGCTGGTGGGAGACGTGGAGCCGGGCAAGCCCGCAGCGAAAGCCGGATTGAAGAGGGGCGACGTGATCCTGAAGCTGAACGGCCAGACGCTGGCGTCGCGGAACGATCTGCAATTGCAGATTTCGCAGACGGCGCCGGGGACGGCGGTGAATCTGGACGTGTGGCGTGACGGAAAGACACAGCCGTTTACGGTGACGCTCGAGCAATTGCCGGAAAAGGACGCCGAAGCGGCCACGGGTGAGACGTCTGAAGGCGGGCTGGACGGCGTGCAGGTGCAGGAGCTGACGCCGGACGTCGCTCAGGAACTGGATCTGAAACCGGGAGTGCATGGAGTGGTCGTATCGCAAGTGGATCCTTCGAGCGCGGCAGCCGCAGTGGGCGTGCAGCGAGGCGACGTGATCCAGGAAGTGAACCACCACACTGTGACGAACGTGCAGGAATACAAGCAGGCGCTGGCGAGTACAGGGAATCAGCCTGTGCTGCTGCTTATCAACCATGGCGGAATAACGCGGTACGCGGTGGTGGAACCAACGAAGTAAGGCAACGCCGACGGTCGAAGGGCGCGGAAACCTCCTTCCGCGCTCTTTCGGCCGGCTGGTCGGTGGATTAGGCCGCGAGGGGTCAAGATGCGGCAGGCAAGTGCAATCCCGCCAAGCAAATCCAAGCAAGGCCAACGCAGAAGTCATATTGTTAGGGTCGATGATGGCGAAGCGGGCGCGCTGTCGCGGCCGATGACCACGATGATCCATTCGGGCACAGGCTCGGGGCCAAATTGGGAATGGCGGCGAACCAAAGTAAGAGTCAATCCATCTGAATATAGGCGGGCTGCGGAGCGGGTGTTTATTCTGTGGAAATTGCGGAGAAAGCAGCGAGAGAAGTCACCGGCAGAAGGGTTAAAATAGGCAGGAAAACCGCGGAAATGCACAGGCGAGCGCGGTCGTCATTATCGCTTTCAGCAACGCGGAGCGTATAATAGTACGTTAGTCCTATTTATCCCAGCCCGCAGGCCTAGTACTAAGGGAATGGGCAATCCCTGTCCTGATTGGATTTCAAACTGCAGAAGGGTATTTGGTGAATGCCATGGCAAGGGTGACGAATCGAGCCGTTTTCAACGAAGCGCTGCTGCCGGAGGGGAAGTCACGGCTGAGCTCGTTTGGAGCGGCTTTTGGGCTGGAATTCGTGGCGATTGCCGCCCTGGTGATCATCCCGCTGCTGATGCCGCAGAAAATGACCTACGTGCAACGGTATTGGACGACGCCGATTGCGGCGCCGCATATCGAGCCTTTCAAGCCGCAGCCACAGCCGAAGCCAAAACTGGTGGCGGTGAAACAGCCAGTGGCGCCGAAGGATCCGCCGAAAATAGAGGCGGTGGAGATTCCGAAACCGAAGATTTATACGCCGGTGATCACCCGGCCGGTGATGAAGCCGGTGATACGCAACAACAGTAAGGCGCCGGAGCAGCCGGAAGTGGCAAAAGTGTTCCCCGATCCGACGCCGCAGCTTTCGCTGGGAAGTTCGGCGATTCCGAATCTGAAGAAGCCGCGCGAAGCGGTGCAAACGGGCGGGTTTGGCGATCCTGACGCGGTGCCGACGAACAATCGGGTGAATCACGCGACGAATATCAACCAGGCGGGCGCGTTTGATATGCCGACGGGCCCGGGAAGCGGAAATGGGACGGGCGGAGCAAAAGGCGCGAAGGGTGTGACCGGCAGCGCGGGATTTGGCAACGGAGTGGCAGTGGGCACGAGTGGCGGCGGAAATCACGGAACGGTACAAGCGGGCGTGTTCGCGGATGAACATGCGGGACCGGCAGCGCCGAAAGCCAAGGCGCAGGCAGCGCCGAATACGACGCCGCTGGAGGTTCTCTTCAAGCCGAAACCGGTCTATACGGATGAAGGGCGCGCGAAAAAGATCGAAGGGGATGTGGTGCTGAAGGTAGTGTTCACCGCATCGGGGGAAGTGCAAGTGCAAAATGTGGTGCAGGGACTGGGCTATGGGTTGGATGCTTCCGCGGAATCGTGCGCACGCGCGATACGATTCCGGCCGGCGACGCAGGATGGCCATCCGATCGATCTTCCAGCCACCGTCCATATCACGTTCGAATTGGCGTACTGAGGGGGGAAAGGC
>JBAVQT010000217.1:0-7591 GCA_049694295.1 Candidatus Acidiferrales bacterium | reverse complement strand
ATCGAGCGCGCGACAGGCTTCGGAGATGCCGTCGATCGCTTCGCTGAATTGCCACATGACTTCGGATTTTT
This sequence comes from Candidatus Acidiferrales bacterium, assembly GCA_049694295.1. Taxonomy (GTDB): domain Bacteria; phylum Acidobacteriota; class Terriglobia; order Acidiferrales; family UBA7541; genus Palsa-295. The sequence continues at coordinate 7,520 of JBAVQT010000217.1, read as the reverse complement.
CGGGGTTGCCAAAATTCAAGCAATTGGTGGCGGCGACGGGACGTGCGCCGGTGCAGGCGACATTGCGCGCAGCCTCTGCAACCGCGTGCATCGCGCCAAGGCGCGGTGAGAGGAAACCGTACCGGCCATTGCCGTCTGTCGCGAGCGCAAGTCCGCGCTTCGATTCCTTGAGGCGGAGAACGGCGGCATCGGCTGCGCCGGGACCGAAGCGCGTGTTGGTGCGGACCATCGAGTCGTATTGTTCGGTGATCCAATATTTCGAAGCGATAGCCGGCGAAGCGAGCAGGTGGCGAAAATTTTCGGTGAGGTCCGTGCCGGTAGGCGCGAATTGCACGAGTCGCAATTTTCCAGCCAGGGGGACTTTAGGCGCAGCGATGGGGCGCTCGTAGCGAGGCCCTTCCTTTGCAATGGCATGTGCGGGAATTTCCGCCGCGAGACAGCCCTGGTGAAGGATGCGCAACATGCCGTCATCTGTGACGCGGCCGACTTCCACTGCGTCGAGGCCCCATTTGTGGAAGACATCGAAAACTTCGCCTTCGCGGCCACGCTCCGCGACGAGGAGCATGCGTTCCTGTGATTCGCTGAGCATCATTTCGTAGGCGGTCATGCCGGTCTCACGTTGCGGGACGCGGTCGAGATCCATTTCGATGCCCATGCCGCCGCGCGAAGCCATTTCAGAACTCGAACTGGTTAGGCCGGCGGCGCCCATATCCTGAATCGCAACGACGGCTCCGGTGCGCATCGCTTCGAGACAAGCTTCGAGCAAAAGTTTCTCCATGAAAGGATCGCCGACCTGGACGTTTGGGCGCTTCTGCTCGGATTCTTCGCTGAACTCCGCGGAGGCGAGGAGCGAGGCCCCGTGGATCCCGTCGCGGCCCGTCTTCGCGCCTGCGTAAATCACGGGATTTCCCGTGCCCTGCGCGCGCGCGAAAAAAAGTTCATCGCGACGGGCGATGCCGAGAGCGAGCGCGTTGACCAGAGGATTATTCGAGTAGCATGGCTCGAAGCAAACTTCGCCCCCGACCGTAGGCACGCCGAAACAATTTCCGTAGAAGCCGATGCCGCGCACCACCCCGTCGAGGATGCGACGATTGCGGGCGATTTCATCGGCCGTGGCGTCGCCAGCGTCCCGTCCGCGCAAGATGGGGCCGAAGCGGAGAGAATCGAGGATGGCTATGGGACGGGCGCCCATGGTGAAAATATCGCGGAGGATGCCGCCGACGCCGGTAGCTGCGCCCTGGAAGGGCTCGACGAAGCTGGGATGGTTGTGGGACTCGATCTTGAATACAGCGACCAGGCCGTCGCCGATGTCCACGACGCCGGCATTTTCACCTGGTCCCTGGACGACGCGAGTGCCGTGGGTGGGTAGGCGGCGCAAGTGAACGCGCGAGGACTTATAGGAGCAGTGCTCGCTCCAACTAACGCTGAAGATGCCCAGTTCGGTGATATTGGGATCGCGCCCCAGGATCTTCTGCGCGCGAGCATATTCTTCGGCGGTAAGGCCGTGTTCGGCGACGATTTGCGGGGTGACTTTGATTTCGGTTTCGATCATCCTGGTGTCTTAAAGTTTCCGGCTTTGCCGGTCATATACACGCGATTAGAAATGTTTTCACTTTCAGCGCGGGCCCCCAAAAATCCTTCCCGCGGCAATCCCTGCCAGGAAATCGCGCCGCGGGCGAATTTTCTCAATAAACACCGCTGGGGGCAAGCGAGCGCGCCTGTGGACTTTTTAATTCGCGCGGGAAAATCACGCGGTGACGGCCGCCCGGCGCGCGAGGGAGTCAACCAGGGAGCGGAAAAGGACCAGACCATCGGCCGAGCCGAGCGGCGATTCGACGGCGCGCTCGGGATGGGGCATCAGACCGAGGACGTTGCGCTCGCGATTGCAGATGCCAGCGATGGAATGGAGCGAGCCATTCGGATTCGCCGCGCGGTCGTTCGCCGCCGCGTCGCTCCCGTCGGCCTGCGCGTAATGAAAAATAACTTGCTGGTGACGCTTCAGGTCGTCGAGCGTGGCAGAGTCGCAAAAATAATTTCCGTCGTTGTGGGCGATGGGAATTTTTAGGACTTGTCCGGCGTAAGCGGCGGACGTGAAAGGCGTGTCAGTACTTTCGACCCGGATATGGACGTGACGGCAAAGGTATCGCAGGCCTTTGTTGCGCGTCATCGCGCCGGGGAGCAGGCTAGCCTCGAGAAGAATCTGAAAGCCGTTGCAGATGCCGAGAACCAGGCCACCCGCGCGGGCGAAGCGCGCGACGGAGCCCATGACCGGCGAAAAGCGGGCGATGGCGCCGGTCCGGAGATAATCGCCGTAAGCAAAGCCGCCGGGAAGAATGATGGCGTCGCAGCCGGCGAGATCTTCGGACTGGTGCCAGATGAATTCCACAGGCTGGTGAAGGATGGAGGCGACGGCGTGAAAGGCGTCGTCATCGCAATTCGAGCCGGGAAACTGCACGACACCGAATTTCATGGAAAGATTTTAGCATAGCGAGAGGCGAGCCGGGATGGGGCTGGGCGGTTGGTACGTCCGCTAAATATTAGCGTCAACGGGATTTTAATTTGGGGCGGGCGCGGGCGGCCTTCCGGTTGGGTTTGGATTTCGCGCGCTTCGTTCTTTTGGCGGTGGATTTTGCGGCGCGCTGGAGTTCGCGGCGGCGAGCGGCGGCCCAGCCGGGCTTGTTGGCTTGGCGTCCGCGGGCTATGGCCAGGGCGTCGGCGGGAACATTGTCGGTGATAACAGAGCCGGCGGCTACATAGGCGCCATCGCCGACGCGGACGGGAGCGACGAGGGCGGTGTCGCTGCCGATGAAGACGCGGCTGCCGATGGTGGTGACATGCTTGGCGACGCCGTCGTAATTGCAGGTGATGGTGCCGGCGCCAATATTGGATTCGCGGCCGATGAAGGCGTCTCCGATGTAGCTCAAGTGCGGAACTTTGGCGCCTGCGTGCACGACGGATTTCTTGATTTCGACGAAGCTGCCGACATGCGCACCTTCGCGGATGTCGCTGCCGGGACGCAGGCGGGAGAACGGGCCGACATGAGCACGCGAGGCGAGGTGAGCCTGATCGAGAGTGCAGTGCGCGCCGATTGTGACATCGTCCGCGAGGCGCGAATCCTGCAGCACGCAGCCGGTGCGCACGATGCAGCGCGCGCCGATGCGAGTGTGGCCGAGAAGCTGCACGCCCGGCTCGATGACGGAGTCAGGTCCGGCCGTGACTTCGGGATCGATCACGATCGTTTCGGGGAGATACATGGTGACGCCAGCCTCCATCAGCTCGACGGCCTTGCGCTCCCGGAAAATGCGGTCGGCGTCCGCGAGGTGAACACGCGTATTGCAGCCGAGGATTTCCTGCGCGTCGGGGGCGACGCATGCTAGGACTCGCTCGTTGCGCTGGCGGAGTAGCGCGATCGCGTCGGTGAGGTAGAGTTCGCGGTGGGTGTTATCGGGGCGAAGTGCCGCCAGGGTGGGCCAGAGTTTTTCGAGCGTGAAGCAGTAGATGCTGGAGTTGACCTCGCGAATCTGGCGTTGCTCCGGCGTGGCGGACTTTTCTTCGACGATGGCCTGGACGCGACCCTCGGCATCGCGGACGATGCGACCGTAGTCGGTGGGATCGGCTAGCTCGGCGCTGAGAATGGTGGCGGCAGCCTCGCCGCGGCGATGGGTATCGAGCAGCGCGGCGAGAGTTTCGGAGCGCAACAGAGGCGCATCACCTGGGAGCACGACGACGAGTTTCGCGGATTTGCGCAGCGCGCGCCGCGCGATCTGCATGGCGTGTCCGGTACCGCACTGTGGCTGCTGGATCACCGTGTCGGCGCCGAGCGGTTCCACGGCGGCGGCGACGTCCTCCGCCTGATGGCCGACCACGGCGAGCAATTGCACGGGCTTCAGAGGCTGGCAGGCACGAATAACGTGCTCGACGAGCGGACGACCGCCGGCGCGATGGAGCACCTTCGCAAGTTCGGAGCGCATGCGCGTGCCCTTACCCGCGGCGAGGATGACGAAAACCGTGTCGGCGGCAGAAGCCATTGGCCGCTATTGTCGCTTCCCCTCGGAAGTTTAGCAATCGAAACGCGACGGGAAGGTTCACGGCGATTCGGAGCGGAACCTAGCACGCACTAGCGAATACTATTTGCGCATTGCTTCGGCCTCGGCGATCTTCTTGATGCCGTTGAGCACAGTATCGTCACCGTCCAGAGAATCTTTGTAGCGGCGCTGGCCGTCTGCCACGGTTGAGAAATCGCCTTGTGTGATTTCGAGCAGAGAACCGTTGGCTCCGTGAGGCTTGAGGCTGTAGGTCATCGTAAGATAGTTCTCGGGAATATCGGGGATCGTGGAGTTGGGATCGATCACGGTGTAGGCGAGATCGTGAGGTGGGTCGCAGGCGACGATGTTGCCTTTGACGTAGAGCTTGCCGTCGGCAGCTCCCTTCCAGAGCAGCGAGGAGCCAGGCTTCCAGTCAGTTTCGGCGTTGCAGCCGAACATATACCGGCGAATGAAATCGGAGTCGGTGAGAACCTTCCAAAGGGTTTCAACGGGAGCTCCAATTTCGATCGTCTTGCGAATCACCAATTGAGCCATGAGCGATTTCTCCTTGGGGAGAGTATAGACAGAGAGCGGCTTCGATGATTGGAAAAACGCGACAGAAATTCACATCCGAGATCCAGGAAGCATTCGACACGGAGATTGGCAAGCCGCGCGGCGTGCTGCGATGGCCTCCGGCCGCTGGAAAATTCCGTCATCTGCGAAGGCACCCCGCGCGTGCCTTGGCGCACTGCATCTCTCACTATTGGATGGTCAGCTGGGACCTGCGTGCGCACGAGCCGCAGATGCAGGAGACTCTGCCGCATCCGAACGTCCAGGTGATTTTCGAAAAAGACAATTCGGTGGTGAGTGGTGTGCACACCGGAAAATTCACGCGTATGCTGGAGGGCCAGTCTCACGTATTCGGGATCAAGTTTAATCCGGGTGGTTTCCGTCCATTTTTGAAGCCGCCGGTGGCATCGCTCATGGATCGCACAGTCCCTGTGAAGCGCATTTTCGGAAAGGATGTGGAGGCGCTCGAGGAAGTGCTTACCTCGCGCTGCAAAGAATCCGAGATGATCGACGCGGCCAATGAGTTTTTTCTGGCGCGCGTGCCGAAGTCAGATCCTATTTGTGACTTGGCCGCGCAGATTGTCGAGCGAATCTTCCGGGAATCGGCTATCAAGACGGTGGACGATCTGGTGCGCCGCGCAGGAATCGGGAAACGGTCGCTGCAGCGGATTTTTAGAGAGTATGTGGGGGTGAACCCGAAGTGGGTGATTCGCCGATACCGCTTGCACGAGTTGCTCGAACGGTTTCATTCGGGCGCGCGCCTCGATCTGGCGAATCTGGCCCTGGAGCTGGGATATTTCGATCAGGCGCATCTGATTAATGATTTTCGGGCGATAGTAGGGCATTCGCCAACGGAGTATAGGAAGCAGATGCACCGGGACGGAAAAGGCGCGGAAGCTCCGACTGTCTAAAAATGACCGTTCCGCAAGCCGTTTAGGACGTGGCTGAAATGGGGAGTCCGACGGAAGGAGCGAAAGATTCGGACGGGTCCGGCTCGGTGGTTTCGGTCCAGAGCGAGCGGTCGGCCAGCAGCCGCGTCACCAGCTGCGTGTGCAGCGCGTGGCCAGCCTTGTGAGCCTCAATGCGCGCCAGCAGCGGGCGGCCTACCAGCGCGAGATCGCCGATCAGGTCGAGGGCCTTGTGACGGCCAAATTCATCGGCAAAACGCAGTGGGCCATTCATCACGCCGACATCATCCAGCACAATGGCGTTTTCAATCGAGCCGCCGCGAATCAGGCCCATGGCTTGCATGCCCGAAAAATCTTTCACAAAACCAAAGGTGCGTGCGGGCGCCAGCTCGCGGCTGAACGAATCGCGATCCACAACCATTTCGACTTCCTGCGGGCCGACGGCCGGGTGTTTGTAATCCACGAAGCAATGGACGCGGAATTCGTCGGAGGGATAGATGCCGATGCGGCGATCGCCATCGGAAAATTCGAGCGGTTTGACCACGCGCAGGTAGCGGCGGCGGCGGCGTAAGCGACGGATGCCGGCGCGTGCCAGAAGCTCGATGAAAGGCTTGGAGGAGCCGTCGAGAATCGGGAGCTCTAGCGCGTCAATCTCGACGTAGACGTTGTCGACGCCGCAGGAATAGAGCGCGGCGAGCAGATGTTCGGTGGTGGAAAGCAGGACGCCATGTTTCATCAGGCTGGTGGCGTAGCTGACGCGGGCGACGTTGCGGACATGCGCTTCGATTTCAAAATTGTCGAGGTCCACGCGGCGAAAGACGATGCCCGTATCGGCTGGCGCCGGCACAAACCGGACGCGCGAGCGTACGGCGGTGTGAAGGCCTATGCCTTCAATTTCGACGGGACGCTGGATGGTGAGCTGGTAAGGCATCGAGGGCTTGCCAGCCACAAGTATACGCAAAAGTGCTGCCGCGTAGACTAGAATTATGCCATTGTAATCAATATGATAGGGGAGTTTGAAGGAGAAAACATTTTCCTGTGTTGTAACTATACAACATAATGGCTGATTCACCCGTGGTTCAGAATGAACAGGCTCGCTGTCTGGGGCCAAAGCGCCGTTACTCGCGGCAGAATTGGTCCTCGCTAGCCGTCGATCTGATTTCCCGGGGACCGAAGCCCGAATCTCGACGCCTTCAGCGAGTGAGTAACGGGCGGCGGTTGTTTCGACAGAGGCGGTCGCGTAAAATAGATATTACGCGCAAATACAAATGAATTCACCGTTCACGATTCTGAAGAATGAGCTACCGTCTCCGACGCCAGCGGCGCATCCGCGACCGGCTTGGCTGCGCGTGAAATTCTTCGGCGGCCCGAACTACCAGGAATTGAAGCGCATCATGCGCACGCTGGATTTGCACACGGTGTGCGAAAGCGCGCGGTGCCCAAATATGGGCGAGTGCTGGGAACACCGGACGGCGACGTTTATGATTTTGGGCAATATCTGCACGCGGGCTTGCGGATTTTGCGCCGTGCCGAGCGGACGGCCGCTGGGTCCGCCGGAGGAAGACGAGCCGGAGCGCGTGGCTGAGGCTGTGGAGCGGATGGGGCTGCGCTACGCGGTGGTGACGTCGGTGAATCGTGATGACCAACCGGACGGGGGTTCAGCGATCTTTGCGCGGACGATTACTCGAATTCGTGAACGAGTGCCGGGTTGCCGCGTGGAAGTGCTGATCCCGGATTTTCGCGGCGACTGGAACGCGCTCGAAACCGTGATGGCTGCACAACCCGACGTGCTGAATCACAACATGGAAACGGTGCCGCGACTCTATCGACAGGTGCGCAAAGGCGCGGTTTACGAACGTTCGTTGGAATTGCTGCGCCGCGCGGGAGAGATAGCTCCGGGCACGCCGACGAAAACGGGAATGATGCTGGGTCTGGGCGAAACGCACGAAGAAGTTCTCAGCGCGATGAAAGAGATCGCCGCGCAGGGCACGCACATTCTCACGCTGGGACAGTATCT
>JBAVQT010000216.1:0-4083 GCA_049694295.1 Candidatus Acidiferrales bacterium | reverse complement strand
CCGCCGAGTAGTTCGCCGTCAGCGGACACAGCGCCGCCATCCACAGCCCCGCGAGAGCCACGCGCCGCCGCGCGTTCGAGGGCGCCAGCCGCGCCGCGATCAGTGCGATCACGAAGCAGGTCGCCACATCCACTGCTGCCTGCGCGATCATTGCCGCCCGCGGCGATTGCCCCGCAAACGCGAACACCCCTGCCAGGAACGCCGGATACCCCGGCACCCGCATGTCCACTGGCGTCAGTTGTCCGTGTACCGGGAAACCGTAGACCCCATGCTTCAGCCAATTCCACGCCAGTTCGATGTAAAATGGAGCATCGCCCGACTGCGTGACGGGAAACTTCAGTATGAAGAAAAGCCGCAGAGTCAGCCCCGCGACCGCCGCGAGCACGGCTTGGATGCGAAAATTTGTTCTGGATATCATTGACACGATTTCAGTGGACGGCTAGCTTGGATTGCCTGAATGCCTGAACGCAAGCCCATTTTCTACGATGAGGAGCGCCGCCGCTGGCGACGCACGCGTCGGGTACTGGAAATTACCGGCGGGTTCTTCATCCTCGTTCTGATTATTTTTCTGGCCAACGTTTTCCGCAATCCCGATCTGCCCGATCTGTTGAAGCCCGATCTCCACGGCGGCCTGCATGCCATCCGCGCCCGCGCCAAGCCCAAATCCCCGCGCAGTCGCAAGCACAAGGTCGCCGCGCTCGGCAAGATACCTCAGTCTTACGATCCCCTGCGTATCGCTTTCTACGTCGGCACCGAATCCAGCAGCCTTGCTTCGCTCCAGCTTCATTATCACGATCTCGACCTGCTCGTGGATGCCGAGGCGCTCCATGCTTTTTCTCCCGACGGCAGCGTCCAGGTCGATCCCGATCCCAAGCTCGCGGAATTTATCCAATCGCTGCAGGCTCGCGGCGTCGAGTTGCCGGTCATGCCCATGGTCAATAATTACGATGGCAAGGACTGGAATGTCCCCGGCATGGTTCAGATGCTCGCGCACGATCCATCCCGCCAGCGCCTCTCAAAAGCCCTGGCTGATTTCGCCACCGCTCAGCACCAGCCCGGCGTAGTCGTGGATTTCGAGCTGATTCCAGAATCCAGCCAGGACGATTTCAAGCGTTTCATCCATGATCTCGGCGTCTCGCTCCATGCCGCCAATCTCAAGCTGATGGTCGCTCTGCCCGCCGCCGACTGGAGCTACGATTACAAATACATCGCCTCCCAATCCGACGCCATCATCCTGATGAATTACGACATGCACTATCCCACCTCGGCGCCCGGCCCCATCGCCCCGCAGGATTGGTTCGTGCAGAATCTCACCAACATTCTCAAGATCGTGCCGCCCGACAAAATCATCATGGGCATCGCCACCTACGGCTACGATTGGGCCGCCAAATCGAAATCCAATCCGCATCCCATCGCCGACGCCGTCACCTTTCAGCAAGCCATCATCACCGCCGATGAATCCAACGCCGACGTGGATTTCGATTCCGATTCCCTGAATCCGCACTATTCCTATGCCGACGAGCACAATGTCGTCCACAACGTGTGGATGCTCGATGGTCTTACCGCTTACAACGAACTCCGCGCCGCCGAGCGCGTCGCCGTGCGCGGCACCGCCATGTGGCGCCTGGGCATGGAAGATCCCTCCATGTGGTTCATCTGGGACGCCACTCATCCCACCGACGATCTCCGCAACAAAATGACCGAGCTTCCGCCCGGCTACGACCTCATCCTCGAGGGCGATGGCGATATCTGGCGCATCACCGCCACGCCGCAGAGCGGCCGCCGCACCTTCCAGTTCGACCCCTCCACCAATCTCTTCACCGATGAATCCTTCGAGGAATATCCGCTCACCTGGCGCATTGACCAAATGGGCGCCGTCCCTCATAAAGTCGCTCTCACCTTTGACGATGGCCCGGACCCCGAATGGACTCCCAAAATCCTCGACGTTCTGAAACAGAAGCAAGCCACCGCCACGTTTTTCGTGATCGGCGAGGAAGCCAATCAGCACGCCGCGCTGGTGCGCCGCGAATTTCAGGAGGGCAATAGTGTCGGCAATCACACCTTCACCCATCCCGACTTCGAAACCGTCTCCAAGTCGCAGTTGCAGATCGAGCTCAATCTCACCGAACTGCTCATCGAAAGCTATCTCGGCGTAAAAACTCTTCTCTTCCGCCCCCCGTATGGCATCGACCACCAGCCTGAGACCGCCAGCGAAATTCAGATGCTCCCGCTTCCCCAGGCCATGGGCTACATCATCGTCGGCGCGCGCGTCGATCCGCACGACTGGGGTGAAGTCAATGGCGGCGCGCCTCCGCCCGCAAATGTTATCGTCCAGCGCGTGGTTGCCGATACCCTCGCCAATAAGGGCAACGTCATTCTCATGCACGATGGCGGAGGCAATCGCAGCCACACCGTCGCAGCTCTTCCGCAGGTGATCGATGCTCTGCGCTCCAAGGGCTATGAGTTCGTTTCCGTTGCCGACCTGCTCGGGCAAGACCGCGCTCAGGTGATGCCGCCTCTCAGCCGCCAGGAATGGTTTCTGGTTCGCGCCGATGCTTTCGCATTTGACTGCTTCAATTGGCTCCGCACCGGCATTGCTTTCATATTCGTGGCCGGCATTGTTCTGGTTAGCGGGCGCGCTCTGGTGATCGGCTTACTCGCGCTGGCTGAAAAAATGCGTCCCGCTCCGGCGGACAATCCTGATTATCAGCCGCTGGTCACCGTGCTGATCCCGGCGTACAACGAGGAATCCGTCGTGGTCGATACTGTGCAGTCCGTCCTGGCCTCGGGCTATCCCAAGCTCGAGGTGCTGGTCGTGGACGATGGTTCCACCGACCGCACCGCCGAGCGCGTCCGCGAAAAATTCGGCCGCGATCCGCGGGTCCGCCTGCTTCTACAGCCCAATCGCGGCAAGCCCGTCGCTCTCAATCACGGCCTGGCCGAAGCCGGCGGCGAAGTGATCGTCTCGATTGACGCCGATACCATCGTGGATCCCGAAGCCATTCCGCGCCTGATTCGCCACTTCGCCGATCCGCGTGTCGGCGCCGTGGCTGGCAATGTCAAGGTCGTCAATCGCAATTCCTGGCTCACTCGCTGGCAGGCCCTCGAATACATCACCAGCCAGAATCTCGAAAAGCGCGCTTTCGATCTGCTCAATTGCATCCCCGTGGTCCCCGGCGCCGCCGGTGCGTGGCGCACCAGCCTGCTCCGCAGCCACCATGGTTTTTCCGGCGACACCGTCGCCGAAGATACCGATCTCACCCTCACCATCCGTCGCGAAGGCTGGAAAATTCTCTACGACGAAGACGCCATCGGCCGCACCGAAGTGCCGGACACCATCGAGGCCCTCATCCGTCAGCGATTCCGCTGGACCTTCGGCACGCTGCAGGCCGTCTGGAAGCATCGCGACACCGTCGGCAAGGCCAAATACGGAACGCTCGGCTGGATCGCCATTCCCAATATTTTCCTCTTTCAGATCGTGCTGCCGATGGTCTCGCCGCTCATTGACCTTCTCTTTCTTATTTCCATCGCCCTCTGGGGACTTTCGCAATTCCATTTCACCCGCTTGCCCCAGCTTTGGACTTCCCAGGACGTCGAGCGCTCCATGATCTTCTTCGCGCTCTTCATGGTCATTGACCTCTTCACCTGTGTGGTCGCGTTCGCACTGGAAAAAGACGAAGATTGGACGCTCCTCGCTCCCATCCTCATCCAGCGCTTCTATTATCGCCAGATGATGTACGTCGTCCTCTTCCGCTCCTTGAAAGAAGCCGTCCAGGGCCGCCCCGTAGGCTGGCGCGGCGTCGAACCTCAACCCCCTCAAGCTCCCATGCCTGTCGTGCAAACCTGAATTTCCGCATCCACCCGCGTCGGACGAAGCGAGCCTCGCCCGGTGCAAGCGGGAGCAGTCTCCCGCAGTCGAAATGAGCCTGAGACGCCGCGCTCCAAGGTCTCAGCTCGTTCCCGGGCACAGAGAAGCGTTTCCCATTATTCCGGAAGGCGCCCGGCGGCAACCAACCATGTGGAGTGCGGCGGCTTGCCGCCGCTTTCCCGAGCCGAAGCTCGCTTCGGCTCTCGATCTATCGC
>JBAVQT010000215.1:0-7653 GCA_049694295.1 Candidatus Acidiferrales bacterium | reverse complement strand
TCATGGTGGCGAAAGATTTGCGAAGGCTCTCAAGACGCGCAACGACCTGCAGCGGCAGGAGTTCAGCGCCGGAGCAGCGCAAACGGAAGCGGCCGACGGGTGATTTTGGGCGCAAGCCGGACAAAATTTGGGTAAAATGCCGGGCATGCCAAAACTCATGGAAGGCAAGACGGCGATCGTGCTCGGCGTATGGAATCAATGGAGCATCGCCTATGCCATCGCGCAGGCCTTCGTGCGCGAAGGCGGCACGCTGCTGCTCACCTACCAGAACGATCGCGCCAAGCCGACGGTGGAAGAGTTGGGGCACCGCCTGGGCGTGGCTGGATTGTACCCTTGCGACGTCCAGCAGCAGGGCGACATCGACGCGCTCGCGAAATCGCTCGCGGCAGAGGGCCGCAAACTCGATGCCGTGGTCCACAGCATCGCCTTCGCCAATCGCGATGATCTCGGCCAGCCGTTCGTCAACACCTCGCGCGAGGGATTCACGCTGGCGCTGGACGTGAGCGCGTATTCGCTGGTGGCTGTCGCCAAGGCGCTTTCGCCGCTGATGACTGACGGTGGCGCCATCATGACGCTTACCTACCTCGGCTCCACGCGCGTGGTAACAAACTACAACGTGATGGGCGTGGCCAAGGCGGCGCTGGAAGCCTCGGTGCGCTATCTCGCCAGCGAGCTGGGCGCGCAAAAAATTCGCGTGAACGCGATTTCGGCCGGACCCATCAAAACGATTTCCGCGCGCGGAATTAAGGATTTCTCGAAGGTGCTCGATTTCGTGGCCCAGCATGCTCCGCTGCGGCGCAACACGGACATTGCGGAAGTGGCGGACACTGCGGTATTTCTGGCCAGCGATCTGGGCCGCGGCGTCACCGGCAACACCATCTTCGTGGACGCTGGTTTTCAAATCATGGCCTTGTGATTCGCGCGCGGCGAATGCAGCCATCTTCATCGTTCCGCTCGGCGTGAGCGAGCGCCAGTAATTCCGCAAAAACAATCAAACGACAAATCAGAGCGAGGAGAGAACCCTCGCTGGATCGTCCAGCAGGATGCGGCGCGTGCCTTCGTCAACATGTTCGAGCGACACGCGGAGCGTGGGCCACGCGGTGGTGAGCCGCAGACGGTCTGGCCATTCGACGATCATGATGGCGCGCTCCGAAAAAATATCTTCGAGCCCCAGCGTTTCCAGATCGTGCAGATCGCCGATGCGATAGAGATCTACGTGATACACGCGCGATGCGCCATCGTATCTGTGCACCAGAGTGAACGTAGGACTGGTGACATCGTCTTCCGCGGCAGCGCCCAATCCCGCGGCAATTCCCTTTGTCAGCGTGGTCTTCCCCGCCCCAAGGTCGCCGGAGAGCAGCACCAGCAAAGGCGGGCGAAGCGCGGCGCCAATTTCGCGGCCGCGTGCGATGGTTTCTTCGGCGGAGTGAGTGATGAATTCGCGCGTGGTCATCGGCCGAGTCACGGATAAGGTCAGACGCGCCCGAGCGCCGCAAAAAAATGTTTGTACGCGCGCGGCAAGGCGTAAATGAGATCGGAAGCCATCAGCGGCGCTTCGCCTGCATCGGCCGAGGCCAGATCGCCGGCCAGGCCGTGCAGGTAGACGCCAAACGCCAGCATTCGATCCCAGTCCTTCGCAGCGCCAAATTGCGCGGTCAGTCCGGCGAGTACACCCGTGAGCACGTCGCCGGTGCCGCCGGTGCTCATGCCTGGATTTCCCGTCGAGTTGATCCAGGCCACGCCCGAAGGCGCGCTCACCACCGTGTGACTGCCTTTGAGCACCACGAAGGCATTCCACTCGGCTGCGGATTTCGTGGCTGCGTCCAGCCGGCGCGCCTGCACTTCAGCCGCGGACTTGTCCAGCAGCCGGCCCATTTCGCCGGGATGCGGTGTGATCGCGAGCGCGCGGCCATCGCGCCGAAGTTCGGTAGCGCGGCCATCGAAGGCGTTGAGTCCGTCCGCATCTAGAACAATGGGCGCAGTCTCGGGGCGCGCGACAATCGAGCGAATGAATTCCTGGGTTTCGACATGCTGGCCAAGGCCAGGACCGATGGCCAGAGCTCGCTTGCCTTTCAGCAATGCATCGAATTGCTCGCCATCGAGCGCGGATCGCGCGATCGCGCCGGAATCGGTGGCCGGGAGCGGCGCAGTCATGATCTCCGGAATGTGCGCCGCAAGAATCGGCAGAATCGGCGCCGCCACGGCAGCCGTCACCAATCCCGCCCCCGCGCGAAGCGCAGCCCACGAAGCGAGCACGGCCGCTCCGGATTTTCCCACCGAGCCCGCGACGATCAGAGCGTGGCCGTAGTCGCCCTTGTTGGCGTCAGAGCGCCGCGGCGCCGCAAAATGCGAAAACTCCGCCGGTTCGCTCCAGCGGCAGCGGCCCTGGCCCACCGATTCCACCAACTCGCGCGGCGAACCGATATCGCGGACCGTCAGGCGGCCCACGTAATGTGCGGCGAGACCCAGGAACATGCCGATCTTGGGAGCGGTGAAAGTGACGGTATAGTCGGCCACTACCGCGGCGCCATGAACGGCGCCTGAATCCGCATCCAGGCCCGATGGAATATCCACCGCCACCACAGAGGTATCGAGCGCGTGACGATTCACGTCGGCGATCGCTTCGGCCAGCAGGCCATCCACAGGGCCGCGAATGCCCGTGCCCAGAAGAGCATCCACAATCACTTCCGCGGAGGCCAGCGGCGGTTTCCAGGCGCGCCAATCGCTCACGTCGCGGATCACACGAAAATCAAGAGCCAGATTTTCCAGGCGCTTGCGGCTAAGCGCTGCGTCCCCATGCAGATCGCCAATTTCAGCGAAGAGAAAAACCACCGGCCGCGCGCCCATCTCCACCAGGTGACGCGCCACCACGAAACCATCGCCGCCGTTATTGCCCTTGCCGCAGAGAACCAGAATCGATCGCCGCTCGAGATTCGAAAACCGCGCGCGGATGAATTCTGCCGCGCTTTTTCCCGCGTTCTCCATCAGCGTCAGGCTGGCGATCGAAAAGCGCTCGGTCGAGAGGCGGTCCACCTGCCTCATCTCGGCGGCTGTGAGTATTTTCATGGCGCGATTTTTCCGCCGGAGCGGCGGTTGCGAGCGAAGCGATTGCGATCCCGGCGCATATTGCTAGAGCATCCATCCGCCGCTGACGTTGAGCACTTGCCCCGTGATGTATTCGGCGGAATCGGATGCGAAATACTTTACGGCTGCGGCCACGTCCTCGGCGGAGGGAGGCCTGCCGATGGGCGAGCGCGCATCGCGGATGCGGCGCGCTTCCTCAATGGTCAGGTCCTTCTCGTCGATGTTCGAAGGGTTGATCACGTTGACCGTAACGCCGTGCTTCGCTTCTTCGATCGCCAGCGACCGCGAGAAGGAAACCACCGCGGCCTTCGCGGCGGCATACGCCGAGATGGTGGCCTGCCCGAAACCGCGCTCGGCGCCCACCGCTCCCAGATTGATGATCCGTCCCCAGTGCTGCCGGCGCATCGCCGGGATCACCGCTTTGCAGGCGTAAAAAACACTCAGAAGATTCGAGGCCAGCACCTGCTGCCACTCGGCGATGGTCGTCTCGGCCACCGGCTTCCAGTTAAACTCGCCGACGTTGTTCACCAGGATATCCAGGCGCGAAAATCGCGACACCACCGTGTCCACCAGAAATTGCACTTTTTCGGGATCGGTGGCGTCCGCTTCCACCGCAAAACATTCGGCGCCCTGCGACTGAATCTGCCGCAAAAGATTTTGCGCGGCGGTTTTGTTCGAGCGATAGGAAATCGCCACGCGCACGCCTTCGCGCGCCAGGCCGATGGCAATGCCCTTGCCGATGCCGCGGCTCCCGCCGGTGATCAGAGCTGTGCGATTGCGAAGTGACATGAGCGTGTCCGCGTCGAACGAACAACCCAGTATAGCGGCAGGAAGTTGGAAGCTCCGAGCTAAAAATTGCAAACCGACATTTCCAAGTTAGCTCACCATCGGCGGCGGATTGTCGATTGTCTCCCGGCCGCCTTCTCGCGGGCAACACATGACACCATTTGCTCGCTTTCGCTTTGCTGCTCCAGATGATAATTTGCAGCAATCGTGTGAAGGCGCGGCAGTGATCGTGAACTGGGTGTTGCACGAATCTATCGGGAGCGGAGCGATATGATTCTGGGCTACGCGGGCGCATTTCGGAATCGGATCGGCAGTAAGACGCGCGGCGCGGCGATCACCGCGGCGACGATAGCGCCGATATTCAACGCCATTCTCTTCGTGTTGACCTCCGCCACGCTCCTATCCCTTGCCGCAACCACCGCGGCCCGAGCTCAAGCTACGGCCGCGCCCACCGCAGCCGGCCCCGCGAACCAAGCCAAGCCCGTGCCCCCCGGCCAGGCGCCAATTCCCGAACAGGTGCAGGCCAACCCGTCGGCGCCCTGCGTCCAACCAGCGCCGATGGTCAGATGGCAGGACTACGACGGAAAATTCGCCAAGACCGTGGGAGTCTTCGGCCGCAGACTCGAGCGCAGATCCGTGGGCGACTGGCACTACAAGCCGGGCGCCGCGCTGTGCACGCTCGAAGTGAAAGACAAATTCAAGCTGTTCGTCGAGGACACCCTCGATCCGTTGACGTTCGTCTCCGTCGGATTCAATGCCGGAATCTCGCAAGCCGAAAATTCCGACGCCAAGTTCGGGCAGGGCGCGCAGGGCTACGGCAAGCGTTTCGGCGCGGCCATGGCCGACCAGGCCTCCGGATATTTTTTCAAGGATTTCTTATACCCGACGATTTTCTCCGAAGATCCCCGTTACTATCGGCTGGGGCGCGGAACCGCGGGACAAAGATTGCGCCACGCGCTCACGCACGTCGTCGTCGCGCATAAAGAAGATGGCTCGCAAATGTTCAATTTCTCGGAATGGCTGGGAACCACCAGTACCGCGTCGCTTTCAAATCTCTATCATCCCGGGAATAGACGCGGCTTTTCGCCGACAGCCGAGAACGTTGGATATTCCGTGGCCAACGATATGGGGTTTGACGTTCTGCGGGAATTCTGGCCGGAAATCGCGCGCAAATTCAAACTGCCCTTCCGCGGACAGAATCAGACCGGCAACTGATCGTCGGGTATCGATCCCTGGCTCGAAAAACCAGACTACATCACGCCGCGAACGGCAGCCGTGTGTCAGGACGGGTCGGTGTTTCCGGCTCCGGCAGATGCGGCTTTCGATTCCGCTGCCGCGTTAGCGGAATCCGCGGATTCTTCCGCGGTCGATACGCCAGGCGCGGTGTCAACTGCTGATTCGGCGGACGCTTTTGCGGTATCGGCCTGCGGATCTTCGGCCAATTCGCCAAGATCATTCGATTCGATCGCGTCGGCTTCCGGCTCGTTGGGCGCAATGCCGTCGTCGCCCAGCGCCGACGCAGCCAGCTGCTCGAACTCCTTGAGGCTGGGCAGTTCATCCAGATCGGACAGCCCGAAACGCATCAGGAACTGCTTCGACGAGCGATACAGGATCGGCCGCCCGATCACTTCCTTGCGGCCAGCCGTGGTGATCAGCCGCTTTTCCAGCAGCGTCTTGATGGTCCCGCCCACATTGACGCCACGAATTTCATTGATCTCCGGCACGGTAACAGGCTGTTTGTAAGCGATCACCGCCAGCGTTTCCAGCGCAGCCATGGTCAGCCGCAGCGGCGGCTGCAGCGACTTAATAAATTTGCGGACCGCTTCGTGATGCTGCGGCTTGGTGTAGAACTTCCAACCGCCCGCGACCTTGCGCACCTCGATGCCGCGATCTTCGGTCGAGTAGGTGGCGGCGAGTGATTCGAGCCCCAGGCGAGCTTCCGCTTTTTCGATGCCCAGCGCGTTCGCTATCTGCTCGAGTGTGGCCGGTTCGTCCGCGGCATAAATGATTGCCTCGAGCGCGGCGTGAAGTTCAAAGGAAGTCATGGCTAGAGGTATTGCTCCTCGATTTTTGACATCGCGTCCGGCCCCGCGAACACCGCGTCGAACATTTTGTGCTTGCGAAGCCCAATGTCGGAGAAAAGCTCGGTCTGCACCAGGATCACCGCCTGCATGCGTACCATTTCGAGCACCGCCAGCAGCGCGACGATCATGGCATTCCGCGTGGTGCACGTCTCGAAAAACTCAGTTAGAGAAATCGGTTCGTCGGACGCGGTTAGCCGCTGCCGCAGCCGGTCCATCATCTGCGCGATGGTAACGGTCTCGTGCTGCAACTCGAATTTCGGAACTTCCTTGCGCCGTTCGAGCACTTGCTGGAAGACTTTGACGAGGTCCACCAGAGACACCACCAGCTCGCCCTCGATGGCCTCGCCCGTGTAAAGCGAACGGTCGGGCTGCGACCACACGTGATCTTCCACCTGCTGCTTCTGATAAAGCAGTTGCGCGGCATTCTTGAATTTTTCGTGCTCCAGCAGCCTGTGCACCAGCTCGTCGCGCGGATCTTCCTGCGCGTCCGGGCCCGCCAGCGGATCGGGCGGCAGCAACATTTTGGATTTGATATGGATCAGCGTGGCGGCCATGTAAATAAAATCGGCGGAGACGTCGATGTCCAGCTTTTCGAGGTCGTGGAGGTAGTTGAGATATTGCTCGGTGATTTTGGCGATGGGAATATTGTGAATGTCCATCTCCTGCTTGCGAATCAGGTCCAGCAGGAGATCGAGCGGGCCTTCGTAAACCGGCAGATTAACGTGATAGGGCGATGCCAAGCGCGGCGATGCCTCCTCGGGAAGCTAGGTTACGCGGAAACGCGGGAAAAGAAAACCGCGATTCGCGCCGCCATTCGTGCCGCGAATCGCTCGGAATGATCGGGACGCCGCGCCCGCCGGATGGCGCCTCAGGCGTCGATGTACCAGGGCACATTAATCAGCACGATGTTGCGGCTGCCCTTTAACAGCAGAAAAGCCTTTAGAAGTTCGGCGCGCTGATTGTGCAGCGGATAGTGATACCAATGCCGCTCCACCAGTTCCGGCACCACGATGGCGATCTGCCGCCCCGGATTTTCCTGCTCGATCTGCAAAACGTATTCGAGAATCGGCGAGAGAACCAGCCGATAGGGCGATGACAGCAGCACCAGCGCCGGCGCCTTTCGCCCAGCCCGCTCCACGGGTTCCGCTATCAATCGCTGCCACTCGCCTTGCAGCGTGTTGGTTTCCTCCTCCGTGCCCACATGCAGCGCCCGAATATCCGGCGAAAGCGTAAGCGCGAACTGCATGGCCCGCTGCGAAATCGTGGTCCATGCCTGAATCGGCACCAGCACAATCGGAGGACCGATATTTTCCACCTGCAGCGGCGTCGAAATCTGCGTTTCGCGCTCCACGCGCCGGTAGTGCCGCCTCACCGCGAGCATGGCCGTCATCATCAGAGCGATCAGCAGCGTGCTCACCCACGCGCCAGCCGCGAATTTTGCCAGGAGAACCACAATCAGCGTTACGCCCGTGGCGAACGCCCCCAGGCCATTGACGCACATGCTGTGCAGCCAGCCTCCGCCTCGATGACTCCACCAGTGCGCCACCATTCCGGCTTGCGAAAGCGTGAATGCCAGAAACGCGCCGATCGCAAACAGCGGAATTAAATTGTCGGTAACACCGCGAAACAAAATCAGGAGCAACGCCGCCAGGCCGGCCAGCACGAAAATCCCTTGCGAGTAGACCAGCCTCCGGCCTCG
>JBAVQT010000214.1:0-2779 GCA_049694295.1 Candidatus Acidiferrales bacterium | reverse complement strand
GTCCGCACCAATTCCGGCGCCGCCGCGGAACCCGTAGCTCGCCCCGGCTTCACCGCGCGCACACTCGCTGCCAAATTCTTGCGCCCAGCACCCTTCGCGCTTCGCGTCGTGCCACGGGAAGCCTTCCGTCGCGTACTCTTCGTGCTCCGCGTCTTAGCCGCAGCGCGCTTCTTCGGTCCTGCCTTCTTCCGAGCCCGCGCCTTAGCGCGAGCGCCGCTCTTCAGAGCCCGTTTCTTCAGCGCGGTTTTCTTCCCGCCCACCTTCTTCGCCGCCTTCACTCTCTTCGCCTTCTTGGATTTCGTTTTCGTCGCCATTCGCGCAGTCTAGCACTCGCCCCCGCGCCCCACAAGATGACCCCTTAATCGCGCAGCCGATGCCTTTGCACTGCCCTTGCGCTCGCTTCACCCGAACCAGTTGCCGCTATTGCCGTGCTTGATCTGCAATTTCAAATCATAAATCTGAAATCCGCTCCCGTCCCAATCCGAGGTGCATCCTACCCATCCCCGATCATCGAGCGGGACGCAGCAGGACTTCGTCCAGCGCGGCGGAGCTGAGAAAACTCGTAGCGCGTTCGCGCGTTCTGCTCGCGCGCCTTGCTAGACTGAGCCTTCGGTCTGTTTTGATCCCCTAAGCCAGCGCACCACCCTAAAGCACCCCGCCTCACACTGTCCTCATCACTTTTGTTTGTACACTTTGCCGCCCTTCATCACGAACGGCACATTTTCCAGCAACGAAATGTTCACCGTCGGATCGCCTTCCACCGCGATTACGTCCGCATATCTTCCCGCCTGGATCGACCCCACATCATCGCTGTGCCCCAGCAGATCGGCCGCTGAACTTGTCGCCGCTTGGATCGCCTGCATCGGCGTCATTCCGTATTTCACCATGAACGCAAACTGTTTTCCGCTCGTCCCGTAAGGGCACACCCCCGCGTCAGTCCCAAACGAAAGTTTCAAGCCCTCCCGCACCGCTTTCCGAAAATTGTCCCGCTGGATCTGTCCCAGGGCATGATCGTGTTCCAGAAAATCCGCCGGCTCGGTGCCATTCGCCGCATTTGCCTCGATGCATTCCTCGTCGTAAATATCCATGTCCAGATACGTGCCGTGCGCCTTCGCCAGCGCCAGGCCTTCGTCGTCAATCATCGTCGCGTGCTCCACCGACGCCACGCCCGCAAGTATCGCATTCTTGATTCCCTGCGGTGAATGCGCGTGCGCCGCCACCCGCAGCCCGAAATGGCTCGCTTCGTCCACCGCCGCCTGCAGTTCTTCCAGCGTGAATTCCTGCGAGTTCGGATTACTTCCGTGCGTCAGCACAGCTCCCGACGACAGTATCTTGATCTGATCGACTCCCGCGTTCGCCAGCTTGCGAATCACCGCTCGTACCTGCCATGGTCCATCCGCCTGCCCGTAGTGCATGTCCCATGGCAGCGTGATGTCGGGCGCGAATCCCGTCATCGCTCCCGCTCCGCCCGTTATCGTCACATAGGCGCCTGCCACATACATTCGTGGCCCCTCCACATATCCCTTCGCGATCGCATCTCGCAGCGCGATATCGTTCAGCGCGCGATACACTCCCACGTCTCGCACCGTCGTAAAACCGGACTCCAGCATCGCCTTAGCATTTGGGATGGACTCATACGCCACCATCGCGGACGTTTTCGTCAGATAATTCAGCGGATCGGGATCTGGCGCTCCATCCGCAAGATGCGTGTGACAATCGATCAATCCCGGCAGCACCGTCATGTTCGAAAGGTCAATCACTCGCGCGTCAGCCGGAATCTCCAGTTCCCTGCCCACCTCTTTAATTCTTTCGCCTTCGATCAGAATTATCTGGTCTGTGAGCACCGTGCCCGCATTTACATCCACTAGTCTTCCAGCCTTAATGGCAACCGTGGGCGCGGAAGGTTTTGCGTTCGACGTTTTCTGAAGCATGTGGTTGCTGCTGTTCGTGGTTTGCGCGCCTGCCGCTCCCACCACCAACAGCGTCACGAATAGCCCAGTCACCCAAGTTCGTTTCTGCACGTCCCCCTCCTCAAAAAACAATGCCTACAGCACCATGCTCCGGTGGATTGTACAGCTTCGCATTGCGCAATCGCGCGTCGCCTCGTGTTCTGATGCGCGCAGCGCCGTGCCCCGCTGACTTCAGGTCACCTGAAATATTTTTGGCCTGCGGTGCGTATCACCTCTCAGCAGGTCGTATACTTCGATATCTCGCAGCGCTCGCGCTTCCAGGAGAATTCGGCGATGTCCACAAACTGGCGCAATCGCGGCCACTTTCCAACCGGCGCCTTGATCCTCATTGCTCTTGGCTGTCTCTGGCTTTACGCGAATTCCCATCCCGAAGTAGACGCCTGGTATATCGTCTTCCACTACTGGCCGGTCATCCTCATTCTGCTCGGCCTCGGCCATTTGATTGATTTTGCTCTCACGCCCCGTCTCGCCGAACCCTCCGTCGCTGGGGGCGCGCCACCGCCCGTCTTTAGGCCCCGGACCGGCGAAATCCTCGCCGTCGTGCTCTTGATTCTTTTTCTCGCTTGGGCGATCCATTCCTCGCCCGGCACTCACAAACCGATTCACGACTTCAAGGACGCTGCCCTTTCCGGCGCCACATCGCTCAACGTCTCACTCGAACTTCCAGCTGGCAATCTCAACGTCGCATCGGGCGCTTCATCAGGCAGCGCCGCCCAGGCCAATTTCTTTTACGATCCTCGCGAGGGTGCTCCGCAGTGGGACTATTCCGTCAACGGCACTGCTGCCTCCCTCGACGTAACCCAAAGTTC
>JBAVQT010000213.1:0-11106 GCA_049694295.1 Candidatus Acidiferrales bacterium | reverse complement strand
TGGTGCGGGCGCGAGGGTGCTGGTGGCCCTCTGTCACCCGCCGCGAGTTACGATTCTGTACCATACTCAGAGAGATAATAGAGCAAACTTGTGAGGATCGCAAGGACCAGTACCTGTGGATTTTTTTAGCTCGGGGCGGGCAGAAGATTCCCTAGTCGGAGTAATCGTTCGATCATGCTCCCAGGTTGCACAATGTTGCTGGCCCGGTTCGTCAATCGAAGAGGGTTTTTTTATGGGGGTCGCGGCGGAGGGCTGGCTTGGTTTTGGCGGGGGCCGGCGGTTGGATAGGTCGCGAGGCGGATTTGCGCGACGGCTTCGGCTCTTGCTTTGCGGTTGGCGGTTCGAATCCGCGCTGCGGATTCTCAGCGCCGACTTCACCGCGTTCGCTGGACGGCTTGGATTTATTCCAGAGTTCGAGGAATTGGGCGATGGTGGCTGGGGCGTGGCCCGCGTAGTGATTATTGGCGTAGGCGAAGACAGTCACGCCGCGTCTGAGGATGCGCTGGCAGAAGTCAACCCAGGAGGTGAGCTGGGCGGAGCGGTCCACCACAACTTTGTCCCAGGATTTAGTGATTTTTTCTATGCCCTGGCGGTCGCCGAGCCAACGGATGTAGGTGAAAGGCGCGGTGATGGGATCGAAAGCGAAGGAGTCGGGGAGGGGCATCCAGGACTGGTCCTGGAGGACGAGCGCGACGAGGTGACGGCGGAGAAGATCGGCGAAGGCGGCGTCGAGCCAATTTTTATTGCGGATTTCGAGAGCGAACTGGTGAGTGGGGGGAAGCTGTTGGAGGAAGGGCTGGAGGCGGGCGAGGAAGGGCGCGGCGGAAGCGAAGACGGAGCGGTTGAAATAGGGGAACTGCAGGACCATGGGGCCGAGCTTGGGGCCGAGGAGTTCCATGGTGGAGACGAAATATTTGAAGTCGTCGTCGCAACCGGCGAGGACTTTTTCGTGGGTGATGAGCTGAGGGACTTTGACGGAGAAGACGAAGTGCGCGGGAGTCTTGCGCTCCCAGCCGTTGACAGTGGCGGCGGAGGGAGTGCGGTAGAAGGTGGAGTCAACTTCAACGGAATCGAATTGGGAGGCGTAGTAGGTGAGATAGTCGGCGGGCTTCATGCCGGCGGGGTAGAAGGAAGTGTCCCAACCGGCGGCGGTGAAGGCGGAGGTGCCGAGGTGGAGCGCTGGAGGCGCATCTGCGGCGGAGGGAGTGGGAGGCGGCATGGGTTCGGCGGATATGATGGTGCTCCTACGAGGCGGAGTCAACCGGGGCGGGACGCCCGGAATGGCGGGGACGAAAGCGGGGATATAATCGCAGGGCTGTGGCGGACGATTTGGTGTTCGAGCTGGTTGCGCGGACGTGGATAGGGCAATGAGGCCAAGACTGATGAAGAAAAGCGGCGGGTTTGGGGCGATGGCGGGTTGTGCGCTGGCGGTGCTGCTGGCTTTTGGAGTTGCGGCGCAGGCGCAGCAAGCGAATGACGCGGCGGCGGGGAAAAAGATCAAGGTGATTGCGGATCAGGATAGCGGCGGGCCGCAGGGGACGAATCTGCTGTCGCTGCTGATGCTGCTGCGCGCGAAGCAGGTGGACCTGCTGGGAATCACCACGGTGAGCGGCGATCAGTGGATGGCGCCAGCCACAGTGTTTGCGCTGTGGGCCACGGAGCAGGCTGGGCGCACGGACGTGCCGGTGATCGCGGGCGCGCCCCTGCCGCTGATCCATACGCGCCGCGAGCAGGAATTGCGCGAGCAGCTGTATGGGTCGTATGTGGGCTGGCACGGGTCTTTCAATCCGGACGCGCCGAAGCCGGCGGAGACCTGGGCGCCGCCGGGCGGGTATCCGAAAGTGAAAGCGCGGCCGGGGCGCGCGGCGGATTTCATCATCGATACGATTCGCGCGAATCCGGGCGAGGTGACGCTCTACTGCGCGGGGCCGCTGACGAACATCGCGCTGGCGGTGCGCATGGACCCGGGAATCGTGGCGCTGACGAAGGCGATTTATATCATGGGAGGCAGCAGCGCGGGCGGGCCGGAGCTGAACTGGTGGTGGGATCCGGAGGCGGCGGCGATCGTGTTGCGCGAGCCATGGAAGGAAATTGTGGTGTCGCCATTCGAGGCGGGAGCGCAGGTGTGGTCGAGCGGGGAGCTGATGCAGCGGGTGGTGGACCGCGGGGGGCCGCTGGCGGAGCACGTCAGGAAAATGTATCTGGAGGCGAAGGCGCCGGCGGGAACTTCGATGTGGTCCATGATGTGGGACGAGTTGCTGGTGGCGTCGCTGGTGGACCCTACGGTGATCAAGAAATCGGAGACGATGTATCTGGACGTGGACATTGACCACGGGCCGAAATATGGCGACACGGTGGTGTGGAAGCAGCCAGCGGACGTGCCGACATTTTTTCTGCCGTACAGCGGGCCGAATCCGCCGGATCGCGCGGCCTGGCTGGGGCATTTGAAGCCGCCGGAGCAGCTGCATCCGGCGAGCGTGCAGATGGAAGTGGACGCGAAGAAATTCGACGATCTATTTGTGGAGCTGATGAGTGAGTAGAGCGATCAGGAGCTAGGCGATTTCGGTGGCGCGCTCGACACTGCGGATCATGGACTTGTATTTTGAATCCGATAGTTCAACCGTACCGTACTTGCGCAGAATCCTGAGTTGGGAGTCCACGTAGGCTTTCGCGGCGGTTTTGCTAATTCTCTTGCCCTTTTTTGTTTTGGAGACGGTCTTCACGTATGCCCCCGGCCTGCTTCGAGCACTTGATCCACGATGTAGTCACCGAACAGATCAACCCACTCGACTTCGCGGGCACCCTGGGCATCCTGATGGTCGCGAAAATCAGGGTCGGCCTCAATTATAGCATGCAGCACGCCAGAGACGTCGTCGAGACGAGGCTCCTTGCCGGCGGTGATGTTGTCCTTGGCATAGGTATAGGCGTTGCGGACGATCTTGTGCCATTTGGCATTTTGCTGCTTGTGAGTGAAAAGCTTATTGAAAGCTTTTTCTTCGAGCCTGCGCCGCTTGGCTTCATTGATGCACATACCGATTCACCGCTTAGAGATAGAAGATTAAGGTGATGGTTCCATACAGGAAAGTGAGGATCAAGCACAATTCAAACGAACGGATCGACCAGCAATAGGCCACTGGACCCGAGGCCTGGAGCCAGCGCAGAGAGCACCAAGCCGAGAGCAACGAGAAGGCAAAAGGGATCAATCCGAGTCTGCCGACTAGCCGGTACTTCTTGCGGGTGGGTACGGATGCAAAGGTTTCGGCATGGGAGTAAATAAAACCGATGAACACGAGCAGGATGCCGGCCAGGCCGACACCGGATCCGAGAACAGCGATGATGATGTCCTTTGGCTCGACATTCATCGGACGCTCCTGGCGGACGAAGATTGCCAGAGTTGTATCACAGTCCGGGCTGGCGAGATCAGACTTTGGGCGACGCAGAGGTCAGCCGTTTTCTTGACCGCTGTGCGCTGGTCGTCTACACTCGTTGTTTCGCTCGTGGCCACGGGGAGAGACTGACGAGTGGCGGGCGAGATGGACGCTGAAGAAAACGCGACGCGCGCCCGCTGCACACCGAAAGACGCCGGGCCGGCGCGAAAACGAGAGATTGAGGAGAAACATCCTTGCCGAAACGTACGTATCAACCCCATAAGCGCCGGCGTCACAAGAAGCACGGCTTCCGCAAACGGATGAAGAGCAAAGGCGGCAAGAAAGTGCTCGCGGCACGCCGGAAGAAGGGGCGCCACAGTCTCACGCGCGTCTGACCCGCCGAAACTGGGATTTCCCCCCGCGTGCCGATTGGTGCGCCGCGCGGAATACGACGCGGTGTATCGCGAAGGGCGCCGGCGAGCGGGGCGCGAATTTTCCGTATTTCTTCGCCCCAATGGACTGGAACGCAGCCGGTTTGGCTGGAGCATCAAGAAAGCGCTGGGAAATGCGGTGAAGCGCAACCGCATCCGGCGGCGGCTGCGGGAAATCGTAAGACTGCACCGACAGGAGATTGCCCCGGGATGGGACATCGTGATTCATCCGCGCAGTTCGGCGGCGACGGCACCGTTTTCTGCGCTGACGGAAGAGTTGCTGAAGATGTTGCCCAAGACGCCGCCGGAGCCGAGGGCGGAAGCGCGAGCGAAGATTTGAAATCTGGCGCAAGCGCAGGCAGGGAGACGCACGGAGCGCTGGGGCGGGCGGCTGCGGGCGCGAAGTGGATTTTGTTGTTTGTGGTTCGCTGCTACATCACATTTCTTTCCCCATTTTTCGGCGGCGCCTGCAAATTTTATCCTTCGTGTTCGAATTACGCGCAAGAAGCGATTGCGCGGCATGGTGCGCGGCGCGGAGTGTGGCTGGCGATGAAGCGGCTGGGCCGTTGCCGTCCGTTTACGCAAGGCGGATACGATCCGGTGCCGGAAGAAATTGGCACTTGCGATATTCACGATTCATTCCCGGCAAACGACGCTCAGGGCGTTGCCGCCGCGGACCGCGCCGGCAATTCGTATTTCGCGACAAACGTTCAGCGTGAACCGCTCACGCGTGGCGTGAGAAATTCAGGAGAAACATCGCGCCATGGATGAAATGAAGGATCAGTACCGCGCGATTCTCTTTGTGGTGCTGGCGTTGGCCGTGCTATTCGCGTGGTCGCATTTTTTCAAGCCTCCCGCTCCACCTCCCGCGCCGGCTCAGACCCAACAACAGCAGCGGCAGTCTGGCCCGGCGCCAGTGGCCGGCCCCGCCGCGCTCCCGGGCCGTCCGCATGAACGAAAGAAGGTGGAAGCGAAGACGATAAAAATTCCCGCGGTGGCGGCAAGCCAGGAAAAAACCATCGTGGTGGAGAGTCCGCTGTATCGCGTGGAACTCTCGAATCGCGGCGGCGTGGTGCACAGCTGGAAGCTGAAGAAATACAGCGACGACGAAACTCCGCCGCAGCCACTGGACCTGGTGAACGCGGATTCAGCGGCGCAGATCGGCTGGCCGATGTCGCTGCTGGTGGGCGACGCGCAAGGCGCCGACAAGCAATACGAAACGCAGGCCAATGCGGCGCTGTATGAAGTGACGCCCGGTCCGGAACATTTCGATGCGCCGGCGGAGATCACGTTTCACTGGAGCGACGGCCACCTGGACGTCACGAAGAAACTGAAGTTCGATCAGAGCTATGAAGTGTCCATCGAAGTGACGGCGACGCTGGACGGCGAGCCGCTGCCGGCGGCTGTGGCGTGGCGCGGAGGATTTGGCGACAAGGGAATCGAAAACGGATCGCAACTGGTCAGCGTGTTTTACAAGGAAAGCGGCAAGCTGACACTGCTGCAATACAAAAAACTGGGCGTGCCGGGAAACCAGGCGCAACCGTATTGGCAATCGGGGCCGGTGGAATTTACGGGCCTGCAGGACCAGTTTTTCACGGCGGTGTTTTTGCCCGACAACGGAACTCCGCTTTCGATGTGGCACTGGATGCAGCAGCACAGCTACAAGAACGGCGAGAAAGACGCGAGCGAACCAGAGCCGGAAATGGCGGCGGGAGCGACGGAGCCCGGGCCGCTGACGATGCGCGCTTACGTGGGCCCGAAAGACCTGGCGCTGCTAAGCAAGGTGCAGCCACCACTGGAAGAGCTGATCAGCTTCGGATGGACGAGCATCATCGCGAAGCCTTTGTTTTACGCGCTAAAGTGGATTCACAAGTACGTGCCGAATTACGGCTGGGCCATCGTGCTGCTGACGCTGGCGATCAACCTGCCGCTCTTTCCGCTGAAGATGATGACCTGGCGCTCGATGCAGAAGATGCAGAAAGTGGGACCGGAAGTCCGGTCGATCCAGGATCGCTACAAGAAATATTCGATGACCGATCCGCGCAAGAAAAAAATGAACGAGGAAGTGATGGCGGTTTATTCGCGCGAGGGAATCAATCCCGCGATGAGCTGCCTGCCGATGCTGGCGCAGGCCCCGATCTGGTGGGCGCTGTGGCGCGTGCTGACCGGAGCGATCGAGCTGCGTCACGCGCCATGGATTTTCTGGATTCACGATCTTTCGGCGAAAGACCCGTACTACATTGTGCCGGCGGCGATGGCGGTGACGATGTATATGATGACCAAGATGACTCCGACGCCGACCACCGATCCCGCGCAGCAGAAGATGCAATCGCTGATGCCGCTGATGTTCGCGGTGATTTTCTTCCGGTACGCGAGCGGATTGAACCTTTATATGTTTACCAGCAACCTGGTGGGCGTGGGACAGCAGCTCTATCTAAATAAAACGGATCCTCTACCATCGCGCAGCAAATTCAAGAAAAAGAACGGATCGGGAAAATGAGCCAGACACATGTGCCGCCCGGAAGGAGATTTACCAAACGTCCGAACGCGCAGCAGACACCGCTGCCGCGGCTGGACGCGGCGCGCGCCGCCGCCGAGCTCCATCGGTTTGCGGAATTGGCGGTACGCGAGATGGGGCTGGCGTTAACGTATGAGATCGCCACGCCACCCTCCGCAAGCGACAGCCCCGCGAACGATGGACTTCCCAAAGAAGGCCCGGCGAATGAAAACCGGACTGGCGGGCAGGATGTGACGATCGCGTTTCGCGGTGACGACGACGCCCTGCTGCTCGAAAATGACGCCGAGCTGCTACTGGCGCTCGAACACATCGCACATCGCTGGCTGCGCCTCGATCCGCGGCTGCACGATCGGGTGCGATTCGACTGCGGAGATTTTCGTTCGACGCGCCTGGATGAGTTGAAGCTGTCGGCGCGGGTGGCGGCGCAGCGGGTGCGGGAAACCGGGCAGGAATTCCGTTTTAATCCGATGTCATCGCGCGAACGCCGGCTAATCCATCTGGAATTGACGGGCGCGGCGGGCGTGCGCACGGCGAGCGAAGGGGTGGGCGACCACCGCCAGCTCGTGATCTATCCCACCGGCAAGAAAGCCTACTCGCGCTAGCACGCTTCAGGTCTTCGACTTGAAAGAACAGCGCGTGCGAAGGTCGTTTGACGACATTCCCGAAAATGTTGAGCGGTCGAAAGACGGGCGAGGTCTGGTTTCTTCGCGTGGAACAGTCCTGGTATTTCGCCCGGTAGTCGAATAAGTCTCGGTCTCCAGTGACTCGGAAAGTCATCCTTCCCCGTGAGGAAAATTGTCGCTAATGATTGACGTCTGCGCCTAGATCTCGAAGATGCGGCCTTGCTTCCCTACGTTGACGCATTGGGTGTTGCCGATTCTGTCGCTCATGCCTGCGGTTTCGTGGATGTGACCGCATAAGAGATAAGCAGGCTGGACGCGATCGACCCAGGTGCGTAGAGCGGGGCTGCCGGCGTGCTGGCCGGGCGCGAATTCATCGAGCGCGGAATTGTGCGGCGGAAAATGGACGACGAGATAGAGCGGCGGGGACGCCGAGGCGAACGGAGCGAGCGCTTCCGCGATTTCGTCTTCGGAATATTCGCCGGGCGTGGCGAAGGGCGTGATGTTGCTGTAACCGAGGCCGGCCCAAGTGGAGGAGCCTAGCGTGCGCAATTGGCGGTGAAAATCGGTGAAGCCGAAGCGCTGGCAGAAGACGCGATTTTCTTCAGCCGTCTCGTGATTGCCGGGGATGGACCAGAGGCGATCGCCGAGAGGCCGAAGGATCTCTCCGGCACGATCGAGACCCTGGCCAAAATTCGAGAGATCGCCCGCGGCGATGTAAATGTCAGCGGGCTGCGCGACAATGCGCTCCAGCGAGCGAAGATCGCCGTGAGTATCGCTGAAGACGAGAACTTTCACCGGGCACCTGGCGGCGTGGCACTCTTGGGACGCGAAGGCCGGATTTTTTTCATGCGATCGAGAAGTTTGACGTCTTGCTCCCAACCCTCTTCAATCTCGCTCCCATCGGAATCGAAAACGATGCGCAGCGTGAAGGGAGGCGAATTACGCTGGTCGCGGCTGGCGGAGCGCCGTTCGCCGATGGTGACGATGTGAGTGCCATCATCTCCGGGCGCCGAGCGAATTACGGGAAAGCGCGCGAAATTCCAGAAAAGGCGCACGTCGGAAAGGGCCAGAGCCCGGGAGATGAACGGATCGGGCGGCGAATCGGCTGCAAATTCGAACGCCGGCGGGCCGGGCTGGCGCAGATCGAAGCGCGAACGGTAGACGCCATCGCTCGAACGAATGGCGCCGCTCCAATCGAGCAGCGAAGGCGGAAGCGGAAGAGCGGCAAGACGATCGGCGGCGATATTGTTAGCGGCCGCGAAACTTTTCACTTGCGCGAGCGCGGCGTGATGCGCGAAGCCGCAGGCTATCACGTAAGCGAGCGTGATCCAGAAGCCCGCGCGGCACCAGGTGGCGCGGCGAAGCTGAAAACTCCAGCCGCCGCTAGCGGGAAGAAAAAACAGCGCGGCGAAAAGAACGCCGATGAGGACGACGACCCAGGCGTGAAACGGAAAATTGGCCCACGCGGTGACGCGCCAGGCCGCGACGGCACCGAGGGTGAAGAGCACCCACATGGCGGCGGCACGCGCCAGGTGGCCTTCGCGGCGCGAGTGGACCCAGGCGGCCACCTGCGGAGCGAGAAGCAGCGCGGTGAAAACAAAATCGATGATGAAGAGCCAGTCCCAGGCGACGCGCCGCTGCGATATCGGCGTCCACATGCGCGTGCCGAAAGAGGTGAGGCCGTCGAGCAGAATGTGGCTGGAAAGGCCGACGGCGTAGATAAGCGTAAGCATGGTCCAGGAAGGCGAATCGTAGCCACAGCGGCGCGCGATCCAGCGAGTGGCCGCGGCGAGGAGAGCCGCCCAGACGGGCATGGCGACGAACGAGTGGGTGATGCCGCGATGATATTTGACGATGGCGAGCGGGTCGCTCGAAAAGGCGTAGGTGACGAAATCGGAGTCAGGAAACATCGCGCCGAGCGTCGCTGCAAAGATGCCGACTTTTCCGGCGCGCTCTGAAAAGTAACCTTTGCCGATCAGCGCGCCAGCGATGCCGTGTGTGATGGTGTCCATGAAGGCGCCGAAGAAGAAAAGTGTACACGATTGGACGGAAATCCGGGGACACGGATCAGGCGCGAGGCTCTGAAGCGAAGCGTTGTGCGACGGTATTAGTCGACCAGTATCAATTGACAACAATGAGAGACGAAGATTTTGCGATGACTTCGCCGATGCGCTGAACGGAGACATTGCGGCGGGTTAGCGCGGATTCGGCCGCTGCGGCAGATTCGGGGGCTACCGCGGCTAGCAGGCCGCCCGAAGTCTGGGGATCGAAGAGCAGGGCGCGATATTCCGGTGAAACGGATTCGGCGAAAGTCACGCAGCTTTCGACGAATTCGCGATTGTTCTTCATTCCGCCGGAGAAGAAGCCGGCGCGTGCGGCTTCGACGGCTCCGGGAAGATAGGCAACGCGCGCGTGACCGAGGTGGAATGAAACGCGACTGCCGATGGCCATTTCGCGGGCGTGGCCGAGGAGGCCGAAGCCGGTTACGTCGGTGACGGCATGGATAGGATTCGCGCCGGGCGCCGCGGACTCGATTTCGTGGAGCGCGTCGGCGGCGTCGCGATTGAGGCGCGTCATGGAGTCAGTGGCTGCAGTGACCCAAGCGGACTCAGCGCGTCCTTGTTTAAGGGCGGTGGAAATTACACCGGTGCCGAGCGGCTTGGTGAACAAGAGGACGTCGCCGGGAAGCGCGCCGACGTTGCGCCAAATCTTCGCGGGATGAATCACACCCGTCACGGCATAGCCGAATTTGAGTTCATCGTCGCGGATCGAATGGCCGCCGACGACAGTGCAGCCGGCTTCCACCATTTTTGCGAGACCGCCGCGCAAGATTTCTTCGAGGATTTCCGGAGCGCTGGACACGGGAAACGCGACGAGCGTGAGCGCGGAAACCGGGCGACCGCCCATGGCGAAAATATCGCTCAGAGCATTGGCTGCAGCGACCTGGCCAAAGAGTGCGGGGTCGTCAACGATCGGCGTGAAGAAATCGGTGGTCTGCACCAGAGCCAGATCGTCGGTGAGGCGATAGACCCCGGCATCGTCGCTGGTTTCGAAGCCGACGAGGACGTTTGGATCGGACTGCGGCGGCAGGCGGCGCAGAACTCGATCAAGCAGGCTGGGACTAAGCTTGGCCGCGCAGCCGGCGGACTTCGCGGCAGCGGTTAAGCGGATTGGCTGGCGAGATTCGTCGGACACTGGTGTGGCTCTCTATGCGCGCGCGGCTGCTGACCGGATAGGAATCGTAATGGGCTTGGCGGCCTGCGCGGGCGCCAGCATGTGGCAGCGGCCGTCGAAGACCGCGCCTTGTTCCATGATCAGACAGGGAGTATAGATTTCACCGGTGACGATGGCTTTGGCCTGCAACTCGACCTTACCTTTCGCGCGGATGGTGCCATCGAAGCGCCCGCCAACGATCACCAGATTCCCTTCTATTTCTCCGCTCATTACGCCTTGCTCGCCGAGAATCAGCGTCTCCCCGGAAACCAGGCGGCCCTTCATCGAGCAGTCCAGGCGGATCGTGCCGGCGGTCTCGAACGTGCCGTCGAGTTTGACGCCTTGATCGAGGAACCCGGTCCACTCCTCGGAGACACCTTTTTTGAACCAACCAAGAGGCATTCTATATCCTACATGTATAGTTTATTTGTTCATTAGCTGATCATAAAGGCGGGCCAAATCACTATCGTCGTAGTATTCAAAAATTAGTTGTCCGGCGCGGCCTGTGCTGTGCGGCTGGACCAAAACACGGGTGCCGTAGCGACGCTGGAGCTCTTCTAGCGCTGCCTTGGTGTTTGGATCGGCTTGGCGAACGGCAGGTTTCGCTTCGGTGCGAGGAGCGCGGGAAGCAATGCGCTCGACCTGGCGAACGGTGATCGCGCCGCGCACGATCCGTTTGACAAGCGACGATCGAAGAGCCGGGTCGGCTATAGCGAGGAGTGCGCGAGCATGGCCGGCGGAGACGCGACCCTCTTCGACGAGTTCTTGAATGGCCGGCTCGAGACGAAGGAGACGAAGACTATTGGCGATGGTGGCACGATCTTTTCCGGTTCGCTCGGCGGCTTGTTCCTGCGTGAGATGAAATTCCTGCGTGAGGCGCTCGAATGCGTGGGCTTGCTCGATCGGATTCAGATCTTCGCGCTGGAGATTTTCCACCAGCGTCATCTCGACGG
>JBAVQT010000212.1:0-2732 GCA_049694295.1 Candidatus Acidiferrales bacterium | reverse complement strand
CCGGCCCCGCCTCTCGAGTCCAACGCCGCAGCGAGCGAAGCAATTCCCGCGGAGCCGTCGCAAACCATCGCTGCTCCGCCCCCTGCCCCCGTGTTTGAGGCAACCGTCGAAGCGCCGTCCCACGCGGACGCGCCGTCATCGCCAACTGAAGCCGAGCCCACCAGCGCTCCAACAGACGCGCCGGAAAGCAAATCGGAAGGTGTCCACAACAGTCCTCTGATTCCCGAAGACTCCACCCTCTCCGAAATGCTCGCCGCGCTGCTCGCCAGAGGCGCCGGCCAGGCGTCGAAGCGGAAATCCGCCTCGAAAAAGAGGAAAGGGATCGACCCGGATGAGGCGACCGAAGTCACCTCTGCCGGTGACACCCCGCCCAGCGACGCAGCCCCCGCCACCGTACTCCCGCCAAGCTTCTTTTCGAAGGCGGCTTTGCACCTGCACGCGACGCGCGAATACATGGCCGAGGTCAAGCCCGTGCCAGTCGCCATCGCCGCGGCCCTGCTCCTCGTCGCGTTCCTGACCGTTTCCTGGCAAGCCAGGCGCTACTACGCGCTTCAAACCAGCGCCGCCGCAGCCCAATCCGCCGCTGTCGGCCGATCCGCGAAACACTCGCTCTTCGCCCGCGCCAATTCATCGCAGACCGGCGTTTCTGCCAACGCCGCCGGCGCTCCCACGGCGAACGCCGCAACTTCCGCCAACGCAGCCGCGAAAGCCGCCAATTCCAGCGGCGCGCAAGAATCTCCCGCGCGCCAAACCAGCGCCGCAGCGCCCCCGCCTCAAACCGCGCAGCATCGGCAGGCCAACATCGGGCAGACGCCGCCAGCTTCCGCTGCGAAAAATTCTTCCCACGCGGCAGCCGCGGCAAACTCAGAATCCTCGCGCGGAAACAACGCCATCGTCGTTACCGAGCCGTCTTCGGCCGCGCCTCGCACCGAAACCAATCAGGGCATCGTAGTCTCCGATCGCAGCGCGCCCGCGCCCGTGGCGCATCGCCGGTCGAATCTTCCGAAACCCATTCTGATCGTTCCCGCGCAAATTGTTTCGCAAGCCCAGCCCCCGATTCCGCCCTGGGCCAAGAGCCTCGACGTAAATCAGGTCGTGCAACTCGATGCCCTGATCGACGCCAATGGAAACGTCGTGAAGACTCGCATGCTCACCGGCTCGCGCCTGCTGCAGCACGCCGCCGAAAATGCCGTCGCGCTCTGGATCTTCCAGCCCAGGCTCGAGGACGGCAAGCCCACCCCCACCCACATGGTCCTCACCGTTCAGTTCCAGAGATAGCGCATCCAGCAATTAGAGTTTGGCATCGCGCAGGAAGCGCGCTGCTTCTTCAGGCGGCGTGGGATTGATGTAGAAGCCGGTGCCCCACTCGAACCCCGCCACTTTCGTCAGCTTCGGCATCATTTCGATGTGCCAGTGATAATGATCGTTGGACTCCTCGCCGATCGGCGAAGTGTGAATCACGTAATTGTACGAAGGAAAATTCAGCACCCGGTCCAGCCGCCCGAGCACCTCGCGCAGCAACCGCGCCAGGCTTCCGTACGACGGCGTCGGCATGTTCTCGAACGCCGAGCTGTGCTGCCGCGGCAAAATCCAGGTCTCAAACGGAAATCGCGGCGCGTATGGCTCGATCGCGATGAATTGATCGTTGCCCAGCACCACGCGCGATTGCTCTTCCATCTCTTGCCGGATCATGTCGCAGAAAATGCACCGCTCTTTATCGTCGTAGTAGTGCTTCGAGCTGTCCACCTCTTCGCGCACCCGCTTGGGAACGATCGGCAGCGCGATCAATTGCGAATGCGTGTGCTCCAGCGAAGCGCCCGCCGGCTCGCCGTGATTCTTGAAGAGCAGCACGTAGCGGAAGCGCCGGTCGTTTTTCAGGTCCACCATGCGGTCGCGGTAAGCCCACAACACTTCCTCCACAGCCTTTTCCGAAAGACTCGCCAGCGTGCTCTGGTGATCCGGCGTCTCCACGATCACTTCGTGCGCGCCCACTCCGTTCATCCGATCGAATAGCCCCACGCCTTCCCGATCCAGACCGCCTTCAATCCCCAGCGCCGGAAATTTATTCGGCACCACCCGCAGTGACCATCCCGGCGTGTCCTTCGAGCTGCCATTGCGCCCGTAAGCCAGAATTTCCGGCGGCGTCTTGCCTTCGTTCCCAGGGCAGAACGGGCACATTCCCACATTCTTGATCTGCACGCTCTCGCGCAGAAAATCGCTGGGCCGGTGCGCCCGGTCCGTGGAAATAATCACCCACCGCCCAGTAATAGGATCCTTCCGAAGCTGCGGCAATCGCCCCTCCGTAGTTCCGTCGTGCGGTAATTCCCCGCTCGCGCCGCTGCACAACGCCTGCGTGCGCCCGCGCGCCGCGCGAATCTCGGTATTCTACTACGCTGATCGAAGCGTGGCACGCCAGAACGCAGCGCTAGCCACGGGCGTCGCAGCAGGTTCGGTCCGTTTCTCGCAGTTGACGTGCCGGGTGCCGCTCGATGAGAACGAAGGCGTTGTCAAGAGACACCAGTTCGCTGCAATGCTTTGCAGCACCGCTTGGATCTCAGAGAGGTGGAGGACCGAAGCTCTGAAAGTCTCGCGGTGAATCAGTTTTCGGCGGTCGTTCCGCCAACCATCGATTCGGCTAAAACTTCAACCATGATTCTTCTATGCGAACCCCGATTTGCATCGGGACGAGAGCGCCCAATCAACCCTGCGGTCTAGCTTGCGCTGACCAGCGG
>JBAVQT010000211.1:0-2332 GCA_049694295.1 Candidatus Acidiferrales bacterium | reverse complement strand
GTATTACTTGCAGTGTCGGCCTGACGACGGCGAAAGCGGCGATGGCAGTGGGCGACGAGGCCCGCGAATAATCATGGCGAAGCAGGCGAAGAAAAAATCAAGGGTTGTTCGCGCGAGAGCGGCCGGGACACCCGTTGCCACGAGCGGAGAATTTTTGTTTGAAATCGGCTGCGAGGAAATACCGGCGGGAATGATCGAAAGGGCTGCCGGTGAACTTAAAGTGATACTTGAGAGATATTTTTTGACGCACGGGCTGCTTGATGTCAGTGCGGAATCGTCAATCGAGACATTCGGCGCGCCGCGAAGGCTGGTGGCGATTGCGCGAGACGTGCTGCTGAAGCAAGAAGACGTCACGCGAGAGGTGGTGGGGCCTCCGAAATCGGTGGCCTTCGATGCGCTCGGCGCGCCTACGCGAGCGGCGCAGAGTTTCGCCGAAAAGCAGGGCGTGCGGGTGAACGAACTGAAGATCGTGAACACGCCGAAGGGCGAGTATCTGGCCACGGCGCAGACCGTGCGCGGGCGGTCGGCGCGGGAAATTTTCACCGAAGTCTTACCCGCGGCAATGTCGGAAATCAGCTGGCCGCGGTCTATGTATTGGACTGGTGCAAAAGGGCCGCGATTCATCCGCCCGGTGCGATGGATCGTAGCGCTGTTGGCGGGGCAGGTGGTGCCGTTCACGTTTGCGGATGTGAAGTCCGGAAACTGGACCGAAGGGCACAGATTCCTGGGGAAGCGGCGGATCGTGGTGAGCGGCCCCGCGGACTATGAGGAAAAGTTAAAGAAAAACTTTATATTGTGCCGGCCGGAGGCGCGCTTGCGGAAGATCGAAACGGAAATTCACGCGATTGCCGCGCGGATGAAATTGCAAGCGCACCAGGACGCGGGCTTGCTGAAACTGGTCACCTACTTGAACGAGTATCCCACCGTGATTACGGGCGATTTCGATCCGGCTTTTCTGGAATTGCCGGAAGAAATTCTGGTTACGGTGATGCGGGATCATCAGAAATATCTCGCGCTGGAACAGCGCGACGGAGAACTGGCGCCGCATTTCCTGGCGGTCATAAATTTGGAGCGGGACGCGAAGGGACTGGTGCGCGCCGGGCATGAGCGGGTGCTGCGCGCGCGATTCGCGGACGCGCGATTTTTCTGGGAGACGGATCAGAAGATCAAGCTCGCTGCTTATCTGCCGAAGCTCGCTGCCGTCACCTACGAATCGCGGCTCGGAAGCTATAAGGATAAGGTCGAGCGAATGCGCGCGCTGGCGCGATGGCTGGCCGAGCAATGGTTCAGCAGCGGAGTCGCCGCGGCGGATGTGGCGGGCTCGGATCGCGCGGCGGAACTGGCGAAATGCGATTTGATTACCGGGATGGTGGGAGAATTTCCGGAACTGCAGGGCGCGGTCGGCGGCCTGTATGCGCGAGCGCAGGGCGAGCCGGAAGATATTGCCTGGGCTGTGTACGACCACTACAAGCCGGTGGGGATGGACGATCCGTTGCCGCGAAATTTGACCGGATGTGCGGTCGCGTTTTCAGACAAGTTAGACTCTCTGGTGGGATGCTTTGCGGTGGGGGCGGCGCCGACGGGATCAAGCGATCCGTTTGCTCTGCGGCGGGCGGCGCTGGGAATCGTGAAGATGATCTTGGAGCGGAAACTGCCGCTGTCGTTGTCCGCGGCGATCTCGGCCGCGGCGCGCGGATTAAGGGAGCACAAGCCGGGTATCGAGGCCGGAGCGGCGGTGGAGCGGCAGGTGCTGGATTTTCTGTTGGAGCGGGCGCGATTCATTTTGCGCGAGAAGCGCGGTTTTGCGTATGACGAAATCAACGCGGCATTCGCGGCAGGGGCGGATGACCTGGTGGACGCCGTGGAACGCGTCGCGGCGTTGCAGACGATCCGGAAGATGAAAAATTTCGAGCCGCTGGCGGCTGCATTTAAGAGGATACGGAATATCTTGGAGAAGTCGGCCGGAAAGGCGCCCGCCGGCAGGGAATCGGGCGACCGCGCCACGCCTGAAGTGCGGGTGGAGCTGCTCCGCGAGCCGGCCGAGAGGCGCCTGCATGCGGAGGCGCGGCGGATTGGGGACGAGGCAACGCGATTGAAGAAGGCGCGGAAGTATCGCGAGGCGCTGGAGACGATATCGGAACTGCGTCCGGCGGTGGATGAATTTTTTGACAAAGTGCTGGTAATGGCGGAGGAGCAAGAGGTGCGGACTAACCGCGTGGCGCTGCTGGGAAGTCTGCTGCGGGAATTCTCGATGGTGGCGGATTTTTCGGAACTGGGCGCGGAGGAGGGGCCGGCGGCGAAGTGAAGGTCGAAAGTGGAAAATCGGAAATTG
>JBAVQT010000210.1:0-1529 GCA_049694295.1 Candidatus Acidiferrales bacterium | reverse complement strand
GTGTGGGGCTATCTCTACAACGGACTGATGTCGCTCGCGCAGGTCTATCTGGAGCGCCTGCGCTTCGGCACTGCAGACGCTGGCGAAGTCCGCCCCGCCGCCACCGGCGCACCGGGATTTTAGCTGCGCATGCGAGGCGGGAAACCGCGTTTGACCGCATGCAATCGGGGCCGCTATACTTGATGATTCGCTCGCCATCGTCACGCGTGACGATGCCAGCGATGGCCGGCCCGACGCCCAGGTCCTAGGCAAGCGGCGAGAGGCCGGCGTGATTTTCGCGGATCGCAGCGCGAAACGTTTCGCGGGTCCGCACGCCCCAGGCGCCCCGTTGCGAAGGGCCGAAAAAATTCAAAACGAAATCAGGAGCAGGCGATGAGCACGCTGAAGGCAACACTGCTGCGCGGTGGAATGATCATCAAACACGAAAACGATCTTTTTCTGGTTTACAGCGTGGACCATCGGACGCCCGGCAACAAGCGCGCGGCCATGCAAACCAAGATGCGCAACATCCGCACCGGCTCGATGATCGATTACCGCTTCCGAGCCGAGGAGTTCGTCGAGAAAGTGGTGGTGGACGAAATCGAGTTCGAATACCTCTATAGCGACAGCGAAGGCCATCATTTCATGAACACCGAGAACTACGAACAACTGGCGCTGCAGAACGATATCGTGGGCGAAGCCAAGGATTATCTGAAAGCGAATCTTCCGGTGAAGATCGAGTATTACGACGAAAAAGCGATCGGCGTGCTGGTGCCGGATACGGTGGATCTCAAAGTGATCGAGACCGAACCGAGCATTCAGAAAGCGACGGCCAGCGCGGTGATGAAGCCCGCGAAACTGGAAACGGGGCTGGTGGTCAACGTGCCGCCGTTTGTCGGCGAAGGCGACATGATTCGCGTGGACACCTCCGAAGGCCGCTACATGCAGCGCGTGCAATAAGGCGACGGACTTTTCAAGCGCGGGCATCACCACAGAGGCGCGCGAGCATTTTGCCGGGCGCGCGGCGCGCATAGCTCGCGCGATTCCGATGAAAACAATTCGCAAGAACAAATTTATCGCGAGGGGCAAGAAGAGAGTTGCGAAGAGCCGCAGCTCCGCAGCCGGGCGCTCCTCACTCTCGCCGGCCGCGGATTGGAAACTGCGCCGTTCGCGCGGACTGCAGGTGATCGAGTCTTCAGCGCTCGGCAGTTTGCGCTGGCTGGTTCACGGCTTCAGCACGCGTTCGGGCGGCACGAGCGAACTAGCGGCAGCTCACGCCGAAGAGGCTCATGCAGGCTCGAGTCGCGCGCGTGGCAGCGCGAAGCCAGCGCTGAATCTCGGCTTTACCGATTGGGACGCGCGCGAGCGAGT
The DNA here is from genome assembly GCA_049694295.1 of Candidatus Acidiferrales bacterium. Lineage (GTDB taxonomy): Bacteria > Acidobacteriota > Terriglobia > Acidiferrales > UBA7541 > Palsa-295. Next base: position 179 of record JBAVQT010000210.1, on the reverse strand, counting down.
GCAGGCGAATCGCCAGCGGTTTTTTCACGCGCTTGGCGCCGATGGCTGGCGCGTAGTGACGCTGCGCCAGATCCATTCCGACATCGTGCATCTCGTCGAAAACCCGCGCAGGAAAACCTCAACGTCCGCCGGGGCAAGCGATCTGCCGGCGAACGGCGATGCTCCCCAGGGTGATGCGC
>JBAVQT010000209.1:0-4679 GCA_049694295.1 Candidatus Acidiferrales bacterium | reverse complement strand
TCGGAGTATGGCGCGGCCACGTAGAAACCGGCGCTGTCCGGCGCCCAGGCGATCGAGTCGGGCTGATTTTTTCCGTTCTTGAAGATTTCGGTGCGTTCGCCAGTGGCGAGATCGATGAGGTAGGTGGCCGGCGGAATTTTCTGATCCCACGCGTAACTCAACTCGCGGCGCGCCACGGCCACGGCTTTTTTCTTGTCGCGCGAGACGGCGAAAAAAAGAATCCAGTCGGCATTGTCCGTCAGGCGGGTTATGCGGCCATTTTTCAGCGAAAGCTTGAAAAGCCGCACCGGAGGCTTGTGCGCGGCGTCATCAACTACCCGGGCATCGTCTTTTGACGTTTTTTCCTCGCGTTCCCGGAGCGAGGGCGCTTCCTCGGCGCTGAAGAGGATCGTATCGTCGTCCAGCCACTCGAATTGCTCGATATCGCGCGCGAAATGCGTTGCCGCCCACGGTTCGCCGCCTGCCGCGTTGAGCAGCCAGAGTTGATCGGACGCCACACCATCGCCGGATTTGGGCTGCGGCGCGCGATTGCTAATAAATCCGATGCTGTCTCCGGAGGGTGACCACCTTGGATTCGAGACGGAATCGCTGCCGCGCGTTAGCGGCACCACTTTGTCGTCGGTCAGGCTCGAAAGGTACAGGTTGCTGGCCTGCTCGTTTTTCTCCTTGTCTCCGGCATCCCTCACCCAGACGGTCCACTTCCCGTCCGGCGAAATGCGGAATTCTCCGGCGTGCTCCTGAAACACCACATCAGCGGGCGCCCACGCGAATTTCGATCCGTCGGGCTGCGGCTTTGCGTCGCTCGCGGCTATCGCCATCGCGGCAAAGCAAGCCAGCGCAATCGCAGCCGACAAAATAGGGAGAATCTTTCCTCGCATCGGGCCTCCAATTAAAAATAAAAATGACGCGCTCCGGACGCTATCACAGCGGCGCGAGAACGCGAAAGTCCTGAGCGGAGGCAGACGGCCGGGAAGGGGGATGGAAGCAGGCCGAGAAAATACAAATGTGCGCGAACGCGCGCGGTTCAATCCTGCGCGAATGGCGGCGACACCGCGCCGGACGGTTCCGCTTCGCCGAGGGACACCAACAGCCGGCGCAACTTCGTGCGATCCTCCAGGCCCATGCCCACCAATTCAAATCCAGCCTGCTGCGAACGCACGAAACGCACCATGGCTTGCATGCTGATGGACCGCAGACCAGCGGGAATTTTCAGCGTTGCTTCGGTGCCTACCGCGAGTTGCAAATCGCCGCTGAGAAGTCCGCCTTCCAGGCTCAGCACGCTGATCGCGGAGGTATACTTGCCGCGCGCAGAGGTGATGACTGCGGGGACCTGGCGCGGCAATCGAATTCGCCGGTAGCGCCGATGACGAACGAAGTCGCGATCGGGAATCGGATCGAGCGGCGCGAGCGACATCACTTTGCGGTCCAGCCCGGACTGCGGCAGAAATGCTTCCATCCACGCGGGATCGAGTTTCAGGAGCGCCTGTGCCGCGGCCATGCGAATTTCTTCGGGGTACGCCCAACCAAATGTTTTGCGCGCCTCGACGAATCGCCGCAAATGCCCGGCCGCAGCGGGCGCGCGCATGCGTCCGAGAGCTTCGATGGCTTTCACGCGCAAATATTCGGAACTCTGCATCAGAATTTCGCCTTCGGCCAACCGCAGCAGTTTGGTGGCGGTGTTTGCGTCGCCGCACATTCCGATTTCATCCAACGCCAGCGGCAGAATCATCGGCTCGATCAACTCGAGCGATTCAGCCAAGAGCTTTCCGCGTTCCGGGGCGCCGGCAATCGAAAGCTGCCGCACCATGGCATCGTGAAAACTGCGAGGCGAAGTAGCCAGGCGCTTGGGCAGCAAATCTTCGAGCGCGACGGGATCGAGCCGGCTCAGCAGCCCGACGACGCTCGCTGCTTTTGCCGGCTGGTCGTCGCGCAGCGTGTCTTTCAGATGTTTTATGCAGTAGGGACCCACGGTGCGCGCGAGTTCGACCACGTGTTCGCGCTCGCTGCGCCGCCCCGAGCGCGCCAGACGAATCGCGAGATGCTCGGCCGCCGCTTGCGGCACGCGCACCAGCACATCCACCAGTCCTTCCGGCATGGCTTCCGCCGTCAGAGCTTCTTCGATGAATTCGGGCACACGATTTTCAACGCCGATGCGCGGCCGCAGGCTCTGCACCCAGCTGGGCCGCGATGCCTCCAGGCGATTGAGGGAATCGAGCGCCTGCTGCATGGCGCGATAGTAGCGGCGCGTGGCGGATTCCTGGCTGAGGCGCACGAACGCAGCGCTCAAAAGCGTCTGCAGCTCGGCGTCTTTTTCCTCGGCCATCTGCTGGCCGATCTGCGCGAGAGCTTCTTCCAGGCGCTGGCTGGCTGCGCGGCTGTAAAGCTGCGCCAACTGTCCCAGGCCAATCGCCGCTTTTTTGCGCGCGTCGGCATCTTTGTTGCGCACGCAACTTGCGTAATGCAGCAAAATATCGCCAGCGGCGTCGGCTTCGCCGCGTCCAAGAAGCTCTTCCACGTATTGCTGCACGTTGCGCGGAGGAATGCACCAGGCTTCAGTGGAGGTCAGCACGGTGCGCTTATTGGCATCGGGAACAGCGGCCCAGAATTGCCGGTCGAGCACGTCGGCATGCGATTCGACGTTCATTCCGGCGCTGGCCATTTTTTCTTCGCGGGATTTGAGAAGTTTGCGTAGCGTTTCGAGCTCTTGCCCCATCTTGTCCAGCATTTGACGCACGGCATTGACGCGCACTTCACCACGCTGGAAACGGTCGAGCGCAAATCGAATCGCGAGATCCTCGGCGATGCGCAGCAGGGTGCCCTCATCCATCTTGGCTGTGGGCGCGGACGCGGCCACACCCGCGATGGCCTGCCGCAAAGTTACCTGCGCGTTTTGCGGCAAGAGCGAGAGCCGCTGCTGCCATGCCGACTGATCCATGTGCGGCGCTTTTGCATTTTGCGCTTCGCCAAATTGCACCAGCAGCTTCAGCAAACTTTGCAGACCGGCTTCGTCGAGCGGAGCCGCGCCGCCGCTTCCGGTTCCAGTGCCGGACTCTGGGCCGGTAGCCGCGCCGCCCGTCAAAATTGCTCCGTTGCCGGGTGTGGCTGGTCCCGCGCCGGAACCCGAGCCAACGCCAACGCTCGCGCCGCTACCGGCGTAGCCGCGAATTTCGCCACCGGGCGCGCCGTGCGAGCCTTCGGCCGCGGCGATCAACTGAATCATTTTTTCGGGGCTGCGGAACCAATCCTGTATGCGCTCGGCATCGCTGCCCAGAGTTTTGATGGTCAGTTGAGCGGCGACGCGCGCATCGGTGTAGCCCGAATCCTCGGCGACAAATCGAATTTCGTTGACGCGAATCCCGGTGGTGGTTTGCCCGCCAAACTGTTCCTCGAGGCGGTCGCTGAGGCTCGCCGCCTTCGGCCCGGTCTCGATGAAGGTGCGGACGAACTTCGCGAAGTCATCGCGTTCGGCGACGGGAGTGAAGCAGATGCTGGCGACGCCGGCTGTGGTGAGCAGGTCGGCAAAGCTTCTTTCGGCTGGGGTAGATTCGAGCGGCACGCCGTCAAGCAGGAGCTGGGAGCCGGAAGCGCCGAGCAACAGGCCAGCGCTGCCTGAAACGTGGACGGCATCCTGCAATTCGGTCCAGGCGGACTCAAACTGGGCGGCCGAGCGGGTATGCTCTAAGCCATAGAGCCGCGCGTATTTAAGCAGCACGTTGAGGCTGCGGACGAAGGCGCGCGCATTGGGAACCGTCGGGTCGCTAGGCAACGTGAACTCGCTTGCAAGGGGCGACATGATTGGGCTAACCCCTGTCTGAATAGCAATCATGTACTAGGACGAGTGGCGGTGGAAATGGTACGAAAGTAATAGGGTTTCCGACCTGGCACCTGTACCAAAGGCGGGGTCGAAGCATCGGGGGGCAACTGGAATCGACTTACGAGGCGAGGCGTACTTCGACTTCCAGCCCGGCGAGAGCGGGACGAACCCGTCGAATCACTTCGCTGGCCCAGAGCTTTTCGCTGAGCAGCACCAGCGAACCATCTTCAAAAACACATACGGCGCAAAAGAAGTAACGGGCGAACGCGGCGTGGTAGGCGTCCACGCCGCGCCGAGCTAGCTCGCCTTCGAGTGCGGCATCGCCCTCCGTCACCGGTCCACCAGCGCGCGCGCCAAAGGTCTCGCCCTGGAAGCGATCGAGCAAAGCATCCAGCGCCGCAGGTTCCGGCGCCGAGACCACGATGCAACGCTCGCCAGCCTCGCGGAAGGGAATCGCGTGACGCTGGCAGTAATCGCGGACGCGGTCGAGGTGACTGAAGAAATCGAGCGCCCAGATTTCACCGGCAGCAGTGGCGCGCAAGACGCGACTCCAGAGTGCCGCGGCTTCGGCGCCGCGCACCGGCTCGCGATTTTCGTCGGCTTCGGTGAATTCCAGGCCCACGGCGCGCACGTCTTCGCCGAGATCGAGCGGCTCGATTTCGAGCAGATACATCTACAGATCCTCACCGGCGCCGGGCGGAAACCGCTGCTGAAATTCGGGCGACTCCTTGCGGACTTCCAGCCAGTCGAAGAAAGCTTCGGGGGTCTCAAGCCAGATGCCGAACCAGCGCGCTACTTCTTCCTTTTCCGCACGCTTGCGCGCTTCCACCTTGTGATTGCGCGCGATCATCTCCGCGCGACGACG
>JBAVQT010000208.1:0-8725 GCA_049694295.1 Candidatus Acidiferrales bacterium | reverse complement strand
CAATTTCGGTGGCGGGATCGATGAATGAGCCCTCCCAAATGACAGTCTGGCCGATGCCTCCGCCGAGACCCCCGATGGCGCGGCCGCGGTAGAACTGCCCCGTGAATTCGACCCTGCTGCCAAGCGGCAGCGACAGGTCCAAGGTGCCGGCCCAGCCGTCTACCTTGCGGTCGAAACCCCAATCCTGGCGGGCATAGTAACCGCCAGCGCCGAAGGTCATGGTCTGGCCGAAGGCGGCTCGGGAATATGAGACTCGCGCCGCGTAGGCCGGCTGGCCGGAACTTTCTCCCCAGGTCGGCGTGCGCTGATACTGGAATTGCGGTTCCTCTCCAGTCCAGGAATCGAGGATTCCGCCTTGCAGGAGAATTTGCGAAGTGTCAGAGAAGCGGAAATGACGCTCGATGCGAACCTGCGGCGCCCAGGCCCAAAGATTTCCGGAGTAGGAGAATCCAGGCGTGGCGAGCGTGGCGAGCGAAGTGGGGCTCAAGGGAGAAATGAAAAGGTAGTCCTGCCCCGCGATGATGGAGGTGTTGGGCCAATCGAGGCGAATGACGCCGGTGCGCAAGCGCACCAGGCCGGTGGCCACGCCATTGGGAGCTTCCGGAAAGCCGCCGGCAAAATCGAACTTGATGTTGGCGCTGGTGTGGGCGCCGAGGATGTCCGGACCGAAAGCGTCGAGCGCGATCTGCGACTGGCGAAGCGAACCGCCGAACGATGCATCTGAGCCAAGCGGCGGCTGCGGAACGGCGATCTGCGGGAAGTCCTGATTGTCCACGGAGCCGCGATCCGAATAGAGATTGAAGAGCACGATTCCGGAAAGGCGGAGGCGATACTTGGCGCCGCTTTCGACGCGAGTCTGGCTCTGGTCGCGGAGTTTGGCGTCTTCGAGCTGCTGATTTTCCTCGATCCGGGCGAGCCGGTCATCAAGACTCGTGGCGGGAGAAGCGGGCGCGGACGGAGGAGGGGCGATGGCGCTAGTTTCCGGCGGTGGATTGGAGGACGCCTCGGCGGAATAGCCGGCGACGGCAGCGGGCTGAGGCGCTGCGGCGGGCGCGTGGCCGAGGGCCGCGAGTTGCGTCTGGGCAGCGCGGAGCTGAGAGCGAAGGTCGGCGGTCTCAGCGCGAGAGCGTTCCTGCTCGGCCTGAACGCTCTTAAGCTGCTGGCTTAGTTCCTGAACTTGAGTTTGCAATTGGCGAAGGAGGTCGGTGAGATTCTGAGAGGCAGCGCCTGGAGTGGCGATGTCAGCCGCCGCAGGAGTCTCCGATTTTGGCGCGTCCTGGCCAGTGGCGCACTTTGGAACCAGCGTGAGCAATCCCACGCAGGCAGCCACGAATAACTTTGGCCCGATGTTGCTAGGCATCGCAATTCCTCCCAAGGAACAATTGGTTACCGTGAATCAATCGTCCGGCCCACAGCGCCGGGGCGGATGCGGCAACTAGAGCAGCCGGTCTCCCTTGACGATGCTGGCCTGTTCCAAAGTTTTCCCGGTTAAAACTTCCCGGACGGCGCGTAGAAGTGAGTCTTTGGAAAACGGCTTCTGCAAGATCATCCAGTTTTCGGACGAAGCGCCGTCGCCGCTTTCGGAAAATTGCGCGTAACCGGTCATGAAGACGATTCTAATTTCGCGACGGCCGGCCTGCAGGCGAGCGGCTAATTCTTTGCCGCTCATCCGCGGCATGACCAGGTCACTGAGAACCAAATGAATCCTGCCGGTATGGCGCTCAGCCAGCTCGAGGGCTTCCACGCCGTTACTCGCTTCGAGAACCGCATAGCCGCCCAGACGGAGAAATTCGGAGGCCAGCTGGCGCACGCCGGCTTCATCTTCCACGACCAGAATCGTTTCGCTTCCTCCTGGCGCTGCGACGCGCCGGGGTTCGTGCTCGGTCGCCGCCAGAGCTTTCTCGGCTTGCGGAAGGTAGATTTCGAATGTAGTGCCTCGATCGGGCGCGCTTTCCACCCAAATGAACCCACCACTCTGCTTGACCACGCCATATACGGTGGCGAGACCAAGCCCGGTTCCCTGGCCTACTTCTTTGGTGGTGAAAAATGGCTCGAAAATGTGCGCTTTGGTGGCTTCATCCATGCCGTGGCCAGTGTCGGTGACCGAGAGCAAGACGTAGTTGCCGGACGACATCGGAGGACGTTTCGCGGCCTCCGCCTCGTTCACGGTGACGTTCAGCGTGCGAACAGTCAGCTTGCCGCCGCCGGGCATGGCATCGCGCGCATTGACTGCGAGGTTGAGGATCACCTGCTCGATTTGTCCAGGATCGGCCTGCACCGGCGCGAGATTTGTTTCCGGGACCAGGGAGTATTCGATGTGCTCGCCAATGAGGCGCGGGAGCATCTTGCCCATTTCGGCCACGACAGTATTCAAGTCGAGCACACGCGGTTGCAAGACTTGCATCCGGCTGAAGGCGAGCAACTGCCGGGTCATGGACACGGCGCGGCTGGAGGCTTTCTGGATCTGCTCGACGCAGCGGCCCTGCAGGGCGTCAGCGCCGGGCCGGTCGGAGAGGATGTCGGCGTTGCCGCGAATGATGGTAAGCAGGTTATTGAAATCATGGGCGACGCCACCCGCGAGCCGGCCCACGGCCTCCATCTTATGGGCCTGGCGCAAGCGCTCCTCAAGCTGCTTCTGCTCGCTCTGCGTGTTTTGGAGAGTGGCGCGCATGCGAGCGAACGCGCCGGTAACTTCCGCCACTTCGTCGCCGCCGAGACTCTGCAACGGATATTGATAGTCGCCTTGCTCGAGTGCTCGAACGCCGGAGACCAGGTCAGAGAGCGGACGCGTAAAGGTATGGGAGATAAAAAAAACGAGCGCTCCGCCGGCCAACACGCTGAGCAATCCGAGGCCGATCAGAACATGATTCAGACGGACGAGAAAGGCAGTGGCCTGATCGAGCGATTTTAGGACCGTAAGTTCGACGCCTCGGGCCGCGTCGCCGGAAAGACTGACAGTGCTGGCAAGATATCTTTCCCGGCCGAGTTGTATCTCCTCGTCGACGCCACCAGGGCCGGAGCCGGCGGACGCGAGCGAGGCCTGCCGGAAGACGGGCAGACTGGCGGCAACGACTTGGCCGCCGTAGCGAACTACAATTTCATCGGAGACGATGGAGCCAAAGTCGCGGGCGGCCTGATCGTCCACTTCAAGACCGACGACGAGCAGACCTACGGTGTTCTGCGGCGATGGGTCGCCAAAATAGATGGGCTGAATGCGAATCTGGTACAGATGGCCGCCGGCATACCACCAGTCCGCGCTGGACTCCGACTGCAGAGAATCTTTTAGCAGTCGCTGGGCATCGGAGGAGACGAAAGCAGGATCGTGGCCTCGAACGCCGACCACTCTCCCCGAGCGGTCCGCCAGAACCAGTACATCGCTGCCGCTTAACCGCGAAATATTTCCTACCTCGTCCTGAATCGTAGGCAGATCGTTGGTGGTCATGAGGGCGCGGACGTTGGGCAAGTTGGCGAGCAGTTCGGCGGAGCGGGCGAGTGCGTCTCCGCGTTGTTTCTCGATGGTGTTGTAGGTAGTGATGGAGCTACGGAGCTGCTCGCGGATGGATTGGCGGACGCTCTTCTTTACGCTGTAACTGACGACAGCCAGAGTGGCAGCGGTAAGCCCGGCAGAAACGATCAGCAGCGAGAGAAGGAACTTGCTGCGCAGCCGGAACTTTCTCACGCGAATTCCTCCTTTCTCTGCGGACTCGATATTGCCAAGAGGCACCTGGCCCGCGAGGACGCAGTCCTGCCGGAATGCTCCGAATCTATCAAAAGCAGGCGAAACAGCGGCGAAATCGCGCTCGCCGCATGTCGAAACAGCCATGGCGGGACGTGAGACAGGTCCGAGGCGCCAGGGGCTGCGCGAGCACCTGGCGGAGTCACAACCCGGCGGCATGGGAATCGAGGGGGTTTCTACATGACAAGGGAACCGGAGCCTTATTCGGCGCCGCGATTGGCGCTGTGGGCGGCGCAATTGTGGGGGCGTTGTGGCCCAGCCACGAAGTAGTTTATCGCGCCAGCAAAAACGGCCGTCAGTAAGCCCCGACGGCTTTCACGTTGGGGGTTTGCCCGGCCGGCGCGGATTCGGCTGGCGCGGATTCGGCTGGCGTTGCGTGGTCGCCCAAGGGGCAATGAGGCGAGAGCCAGGCCATTTTGCGCTGGATGATCTCCTCGGAATACTTGGCCATGTAATGAACGATGGTCTCGACGCGGATTTTTATGCTGCCGCTGGGTTTGGTGGAGTCGAGATCTCCAAATTTGAAAAATAGCGTTCTGGTGGCTTCCACGATTTTCTGGGTTGGCGTGTAGGTAGGCTGATCCATGCCGCATTCATAGCTCGATAGCCGAATCACGCAGGTAACCCACGGGCAGCGGGCCGCAAATTTAGCGCCCCACATGATCTCGTTGGTATTGCTGCTGTAGGACGAGGTCCAAACGTCGGCGATGTCGAAGGGGCTCTTGATCCGGCCATCACGCAGGTCCGCCTCGAACAGCCAGTTCATCAGGTCTTCGTCGCCGGGAAGATATTGCAGCCACAGAATGGGATAGCCATGCGCTTGCAACTCAGCCTCGATTTCATGGCCGATGCCGGTATCCATGTGATAGGGGCGGGCGAGCACCAGAATGCACGGCTTCCGGTTGTTGGCGCACCAGGTGAGAACGTCGCGGCTGTGTTGCCTGGCTCGAGCCGTGAACTTATCGAGAGCTTGAAAGCCCGCCTGCACGGCGCGCTGGGTCTCTTCGATATCCAGATCAAAAATGTCTTTCAGAGAGGCGTGAAGTTGTTCGGTGACCATGTGGCGATCGCCGAGGCTGACGAAAGGAGAGGCGTACACGATGCCATTCTCCCCGAACACGTCGCGCTCCTTCATGAATCCGGCCTTGATATTTTCCGGACCGGCCATCACTCGAGTGCAGGTGACGGTGTCCACAACGTGGCCATGGAGAAGCGAGGGCAGAGAATGAATCATGGGGCTGAACAAGATATGGATCTTTTTTTTCTGCCCGAAAATCAATTCGCCGTAATGGCCGCTCATACACTTCACCGGATAGCAGCAATCCACCGTTCCGCGGCCTTTCCCGAATTCACGGGCCTGCTCCTCGGAAGTATCCGAGCTGAAGATGATGTTCTCGGAAGCGACGCCCAGCGCCTTTAGAAAACCCACCCAGAACTGGTGGGTGGTCCAGATATTCAGGACCTTGGGAATACCCACGCGCAGCTGCGAGCGATCCTTAGGTGGAGGCGCGGCGGAAGGCTTCTTTGCGAACCAGGTCGGCAACATTCGGATAGGCATCTTTGGTCCTCTCGATTTCGCCCTTGATGACTTTCATTTCGTTGAGATCTTCGACGAGTCCTTTGGGACAGGAATTATTTACGATGACTCTCTCCCAGCCGGCGCCGAGGGGAACCTTGCTCCACTCGCGACCCTTGCCGCCATCGAGTTCGACGTCAATGAAACTGCGCTGGCAATTCACCGGACACCAATGGCAGACGGTTTCCACCGAGGTGGCCGTCTTGTAAGTGAGCCTCTCGATGGCGTCGAACCCGCGAAAGCTGGTGCGTCCGCCTTTTTCGCGCCATTCCAGAGCGACGAGGGCAGCGCCGATGGCGCCGGCTTCTCCGGAATAAGGGTGCACGACAACTTCCGCCTCCGGAATTTTCGAGAGAATGAAATCGGCCTGAGTTTTCACGACAGCCAGATTTTTGTGAGTGCCACCCTGCAGGATAAACTTGCGGCCAACCTGCTTGAGGTTGGTCAAGCCGCCCGCATAAATCCAGACGTTGAGCGGAAGAATGGCGCAAAGGCCCGCAAGAATCTCATTGGCTTGCCAGCCTTTGCGCTGCTGATTGACGATGTCGCTCTGGAGGAAAACGCCGCAGCCCATGGACAATTGGGGCATGGCTTCGGCGAGAAAGGCGCGGTCCGCCATCTCGCTCATCGGAATATCGAAACGCTCGGCGACGCCCTGAAGAAACGCACCGTTTCCCGAAGAGCACTGGGAGTTGAGGCGAAAATCGGTTACCGCGCCGTTGTTGAGGATCATGATCTTGACATCAACGCCGCCAACGTCGCAGATGCAGTCCGCATCCGGGAAAAAATGCAATCCGGCACTGGCGTGCGCGATGGTCTCCACCACGGGGCAATCGGCTCCGAGAATTCCCTTCAGCAGGTCCTTCCCATAGCCCGTAATTGCGAGACCCACAATTTCGCCCTCGCCAATCGCCTCGCGAATTTGCCGAAACAGAACTTTGGCATCCTCGATGGGATTGCCGCGGCTCAAGGCATAGCAGGAGTAGAGCAATTCTTTTTCCGGCGAGAGACAAACGGCTTTGGCGGTGGTCGATCCGAAATCACAGCCAACCAACACGGCGCCTAGCTTTCCGATCTGGATGTTCGGCGCGGCGCCGGCCGGAGAACGATGGCTGTCGAGATCGCCATTTCTGGGGCCATTTCCGAGGCCATTTCCGTGACCATTTCCATTATTTTTTCCGTGGCCATTCCCGCTTTCGCCGGCGTAGCGAGCCTTGAAGGATTCCAGCTCGTGCGCATCTTTCCAAAGGCCGCCGCGACCGAGTTTCTTCTTCTCTTCGTGCTGCCCTTCATCGATCCACCAGCGCAGCTTCTCCATCCCCTGATACACGCCAGAGGATTGAGGCTCGGCGCGGCCCACTTCCACGCAGCCTTGCGCAGCATAGTAGAGGGCGTCGTCGGGAACGAGGATCAACGAAGCGGGATCTTTATCTTTGGCGAGCTCGACCTTGCGTTCTTTCCAAACTTTTGTGAGGTGATGGCGCCAGGCTTCCTGCAGACCAGTGAAGAAAAGATTGGGACCGCCGAGCAGAAGAATTTCCGGAATGGGAGTATTGCCGCGGGTGAGAGTCGCGAGATTCTGATAGACGACAGCCTCGAACAGCGAGGCGATGATCTCCTCGACGGGTACTCCCGCTTTGAGCAGGGTGTTGGCGTCCGCTTCGGCAAAAATGCCGCACTTGCTGCTTACTTTGTGCAGGGTGTAGCCGGTGTAGCGCATTTTCGAGAGTTGTTCGGTGGGTATCTCGAGCTTGCGGGCCGTCTTCTCGATGAATGTGCCCGTGCCGCCCGAACAGGCGGCCTGCATCAGGACCTGTTTGCTTTTATTATTGTCGCTGCCGCTAAAGAAAATGGTCTTCATGTCTTCGCCGCCAATTTCGCTAACGAAGCGCACGGAGGGATGAACTTTTTCGACGGCGGCCGCCACGGCGACAACTTCTTGGATCGTTTTCCCCCCGACAAGCGGAGCGATGAGTCCGGAGCCGGAGCCGGTGAAGAATACGCGGTCTAGCTGGGGAGTAAGTTGGTACTCGGTTTCCAGGCGGTTTAGAAAATCCAGAACCTTTTCGGCTTGCTTGGTATTGTGGCGTTCGTAGGCCTGGGCGAGCAGTTGGCCGTCTTGAGAAACCAGGACGAACTTGCAGGTGGTGCTGCCGACGTCAATTCCACAAGTCTTGCCGGAACCTGTCGCAACGATTCCGGCACGCGAGGACGCAGAATTTAAGGCGTGACTACCTGCCAGCGGCTGAATTTGGACGAGTGGTTCAGTGGCCATAAAGGATAGCCTCTTTGACATCTCAGATTTGAGCTTGCAACAGCGCAGCCGTCAGGCTCTTGCCAAACCTCGATCGTTTGCCAAATGGAACACGTAGTTCGCTGCAACTCCCGCACAGCCGCGGTGAGGAACGCGATAGGTGGCGCGCCGCACGTCGGGATGCCGCTGTTCGTATTTGCGAATGGCTTCGATCGTCAGACCGGTTTTCGCGAGCGCGCCTTCGAACTCCGCCTTGGCGCGTTTTTTCGCCTCGGTGAGAATCATCTGGCAGCGCGACAGGGCGTGAACCTCCGAATCGCCCTTCACTTCGATCGGGGCGTAGAGCAGATCGGGATATTTTCCAAGGACGTTGGCCATGGATCCGACCGACATGGTGTTGGGCATGCAGGAATACGGCGAGAGTTCGCAAGTCATGTGCGCCTTTTTGTGGTGATAGGTATGGAGCGCTTTGCCGATCAGCATGTGGCCTTCGCCGCCGCGCAACTCGAAGTGATAGAAAGGCTCGGCCAGGCGCCGCAACTCTTCCTGATCGGGGAGTTCGTAGGGAAGATTGCCAAGCGCCTTGCGAAAGCGATTGTAGGTGCCGCGATAGACGCGCTCGAGCGCGTGCAAGGCCAGTTCCTGGAGACGAGGGTGCTTACTGGTGGTGTTGCGATGCTCGAGTTTGTGGATCGTGGGATGCAACAGATAATGCAACCACACGGCCACGGGTGGAGGAACGACCTCGCTGTCTTCCTGTTCGAGCCAGCGCTTGATGTTGTAGTTCCCTTCTCCTTCGTGCGTTTGCAGCCAAAATTCTCCGGTAATTTTCACTTTGGCTTTCACGCGAAGACGATCCACTTCGATGGTTTCCCATTTCCTGCGAACTTCGCGGAGGGCGCGAGTGAAATAGTTGCTCATCAAGTGCCAGGCCATGGTTCCATATTTTTTGCCGCGGTTGGGCCGATGGCGAAAGACTTCATACATGTATTCGACGCATTCCTTGAGCACGCGGTCCGTCTGACCCGGATTTACCTCATAGGGGCGGGTCATGTATTCCAGGTCCACCAACAGATCTCCGCACAAAATCCCCCAGATCATGCCAAGACTGAGCGGCATATTGATCTCGAGTCCCGCGCCATCTCCGGCGCTCTGGTCC
>JBAVQT010000207.1:0-3398 GCA_049694295.1 Candidatus Acidiferrales bacterium | reverse complement strand
AACTCGTTTGGCCAGCCATCCACCGCGGCCACCACGCTCGCGCTGGTGGGCGACCAAGCCAGCGCCGCTCGCTTTTCGGTCGCGCCATTGCCGCCCCGCAACGCAACTCCATCCGGAGCGGGCAGCGTGAGCGCAGTGCCGTTGTGCTCGATATCATGCAGCACCGCGCGTCGTGCGCCCCCTTCACCCACCGTGATGACTTGTCCCCCGGGCGCCACTGCCACATTCGCCGCGCGCCCGGTGAAAACTTTTTGAATCTGCCAATTCGAATTTCGAGCCAGATCGCGCAGCCCGCGCACAATCAGTGCCGCCGAACGAACGGCTAGCGGCTGCTTGGCAGCTACCACCAGATCGCCGGGAATTTCTTCGCGCGTGTCTCTCATGGAATTCTCAACGGCCCGACAAATCTCCTGCCTCTAGCCGCCGCTTGGCCTGTCCGATCTGCTCTTCCACCTTGTCGGTCATTTCACGAAGTACGTCGCGTCCGTGCTTCTGCGCTTCCTCGACACGCCATCGCAATTGGTAAAGATCGGACCGCAACAGTTCCTGCATTTCGGCTTCGATTTCGCCCAACCGGCTGCGCGCCTGGCTGATACGGCGAATTGCGCGCACGAGTTCGGCGCCGGCTCCTTCGCCTTGCACTGCTTCGGGGCTGCTTTCATATTTCGCGAGAATAGTTTGCAGGGCTGCCTGGTCGCCACGCTCGTATGCTGCGTTGGCCTCGGCCATCAGATGCTGGCGGCGGATGCGGTCCGCGCGTTCCGATGCCAGGTCGGGATGAATACGCTTGGCGACGTCTCGATAGAGCCGCTTCATCTCCGGGGAGGACTCGAAAGCGCCCGGCTCGTCCCCCGTTTGCTCACCGGCCGTGAATTTGGTCTCATCGGCTCGCGCGCGGGATTCTCTCGCGGTTTTCTGCGCGCGCTGGTTCCCGGGATGCACCTCGGCTAACCGTTCGGAGATGCGCGCTTTTAATTCGTCCAGTTCGGCATAGCGGAGGCCCACGCGGTGCAGGTATTGCCGCTCGAAGGCACCCAGCTCCGCGCGCAGATTAGCCGACCGCAGCTCGCGGTCAGCCAGTTCCGTCTCAATGGCAGCTTGCTCCGCGCGTTTCCGCTCGAGTTCCTGCTCCTCGGGCTTCGCGGCAACCGCCGTCGTGCGGCCAGACTCTCGATCTCCGGCTTGCTGCGCCATCGCGTTCGCCTTTCTCGTCTCCGACCAATCCAAGGCAGGTTTGCCGGCCGCCCGCAGGCGTGATCGGCGCGTTCCCCGAGATACCAGTTCCTCTAATTCTATGTCTTCCGGGTGCGCGGTTTCTGTTTCCTGGCGCAAGCTGTCCCATCCCCGCAACTGCCCTCTGGTACAGTCCGCCGCCCGGGGTCAAGCCGTCCGCGGAATCGCCGCCAGTTCAGGAAGCGTCGCGCCAATTTGGTCCGCGGCAAGCGCATCGGCGGCCTTCCACTGTCTTTCAAAGCCTTCTACAATTGTTCTTGGGGCGTCATTCCAGGAGGGAATTGCGAACCATGAAGGAAACTCCGCAGCAGTATATGCAGCGCATTCACGCCCACGTTGACGGGCAAAAGCAATCGCCTCTAAAAGTCCAGGCAGGTACGCCGGGCAAGATCGCGCGATTAATTAAGGGTGCCTCGGCCGCCAAACTGCGCAAACGTCCCGCTCCCGGCAAATGGTCAGTGGCTGAAATCCTGGCGCATTTAGCCGATACCGAGCTCGTGGCCGGTTATCGCATTCGCATGATTTTAGGCAGACCCGGCACTCCGATTCAGGCTTTCGACCAGGACGAATGGGCCATCGCCATGAACTACGCCAAGCGCGATGCCCGGCGCGCGCTCGAAGAGTTTCGCGCCATGCGCGAAACGAATCTCGCCCTGCTGAAGTCCCTGCGGCCGGAGCAGTGGAAGCATCACGGCCTGCACGCCGAGCGCGGCGAGGAATCCGTCGAGCGGATTGTCCGCATGTTTGCCGGGCACGACCTCAATCACCTGCAGCAGATCGAGCGCATCGTCAAATCTGGAAAATCCTGATTTTTTTTCGCGCCGCGCACCAGGCGAGTCTAAACCACTCGCCTCGCACGCATAGAGCAAATGCCGCGCCCAAGCGGCGCGAGGAAGTATCGGCGTGACTGCCTGAATTCCCGCGTCGTCGAAATCGCCGCGCTACAACGAATTCAGAAATGCGATCAGCTGCCGCTTTTCGCCCTCGCTGAGATTCATCTGGAAACGTTGATTGTAGAAATTCACCAGCTGCTCGAGGTTTTGCGCCGCGCCGTTGTGAAAATAGGGCGCGCGAGCCGCCAATCCTCGCAGGATCGGTCCCTTGGTTCTGCTCACATCGCTGCAAAGGCCGCTGGTCAGAGCTTTGCCAGGATCGGTGGTGAAGATCACGTATGGCGCGCTGGACTGCGGCGTGCCGGCGAATGGATCGGGGCAGCCGGTGATTTCGTACACGGGCACCTCGGGACCATTAAGCTGCGAGATGGCGTTGGCGATCACCGGATCGCGTTCGTCGGCCAGATCGTGGCTGGTACCGATATCGAGGGGTAGCGGCAGCGAATGATCCCCGACATTGGGCGCGTCGTGGCAGGTGGTGCAAGTTCCTTGAAATGGCGGAATCGGAAGGGAAGTGCCCAGCGACTTTGCCAGCGCTGCGTTATCGGTCAAGCCTCGTACGTTGGAAATCGTCAGCGGACGCGTGTTGAACAGCGCCTCGCCGGCCGCGATCTGTTTTCGGGCTTCGATTCGTTCGTCACTCCACGGGCCGCCATGCGATTTGAGGTTTTCCCATGACGCAAAGAGAGTGAACGCTGTCGACTCGAACGGGTTTCCGTTGGGGTCTGCGCCGAGCGAGTCGTTGATGCCGGGATAGTAACTTTGTTGGGAGAGTGCGGCGGGGCCGCCCTGTGCGCCCGCAGCGTCCAGGTGACCGGCCTGGAGATCGAAGGACTGCGCGCTCGTAAGACTCATCTCGAAATCGGCGATCGCGGCCTGCTGGGCCGCGGTTGGCGGAACTGCCGCCTGCGCGTGCCCGGTGGTGGCATCCAGCGCCTGATGCATGAGGTCTGTTACGAGATTGGCTTGAAAAGTCTGAGGATTGTTGAGGGGCTGGATCGTCTCGCGGCCGTCGGACATCACGCTGCTAAGAAATCCTAGATTCGCGGCTGGCAACGGCCGGCGATAGACCGAGATGGTTTGCAGTCGAGTGTCCGGATCGGTGACCACTGCGCAGCCGTAAGGATCGCGCACCGCCCGAATAGTGAACTGGGTGCCGACCGGCAACTGCAGGGCGATGCGGAATAATCCAGCCTTGAGCAGCAAGCTGTGAGCGGCGGCATCGTCGGGGCGAGCGCCAGGACAATTCGCGCCATCCACATCGGCAAAGAG
>JBAVQT010000206.1:0-6570 GCA_049694295.1 Candidatus Acidiferrales bacterium | reverse complement strand
TGTGGGATTTGAAAGCCAAGCTGCTGAATCTTCCGCTTGCGTCATTGCTCGGAGTCGCTCAGCCCAGCGTTGAAATCTATGGCAGCGGAGGATTCACCTCTTACTCGGTCGACCAATTGCACAAGCAACTCGGCGGTTGGGCTGCGCAGGGAATCAAAGCTGTAAAAATGAAAATCGGCCGCGAGCCAGACCAAGATGCGGCGCGTGTGAAAGCGGCGCGCGAGGCCATTGGCCCCAATACGTCTTTGTATGTGGATGCAAACGGCGCCTATTCGCGCAAACAAGCTCTCGACATGGCCGAGCGCTTTGCGGAATTTGGTGTGAGCTGGTTCGAGGAGCCAGTCACTTCCGATGACCTACCAGGCTTGCGGCTGATTCGTGACCGAGCCCCAGCGGGAATGGAAATTGCAGCCGGCGAGTATGGTTACGACGTTCTGTACTTTAAACGCATGCTCGATTCCGGAGCCGTCGACGTCCAGCAGGCCGACGCATCGCGCTGCGCCGGAATCAGCGAATTTCTGCGCGTAGGAGCATTGTGCGACGCGGCAAACACGCCGATGTCGGCCCACACCGCGCCTTCGCTGCATTTGCATCCGTGCTGCGCGCTTTCCCGGCTCCGCAATATTGAGTATTTCCACGATCACGTCCGTATCGAGAACATGTTTTTTGACGGAGCCGTCAAACCCGTCGCAGGCAGGCTTCATCCGGATATGTCGCGGCCGGGGCTGGGCCTCGAATTCAAGCGGGCCGACGCCGAAAGATACGCAGCCTAGGAGGGCGCCATGGAAACCGAGCGCAGCCTGCGCATCCAAAAGGCCATGCAGGCCGCGGGACTTGCGGCCGTCGTTTGCGCGCTGCCCTCCAACGTGCTTTTGCTTACCGGATACTGGCCAGTGGTCGGCAACAGTATTGCAATCTGCGTTTGCGGTGGCCCCACTGCCTTGCTGGTTCCCGAGGATGAGTTGGAATTCACCGAAGAGAGCTTTGCGAACTCTGTTGACACGTTTCTTCCCGGAATCGTAAACAGCACGAGCGGTTCCTTGGAAGCAGTGCGGCCGCGTCTTGCCGCCATTTTTCATAAACTGAAAATCCCCCTGGGTCCGATCGGCATCGAGCGCCACGGCAGTTCGCAGGCCGCCTCTTACCTTGCTATCCATCTCTATGGCGACGATCTGCAGGATATGCTTCGCGAATTGCTTCCGGCTTCCTCTTTTGTCCCCGTCGAAAAACAGATTCAAAATCTCAAATCCGTAAAGACAGCGTTCGAGCTGGGCAGAATCCGGCAAGCCTGCGCTACCGCAAAAGCAGCCTACGGACAGGCCGCTCCGCAATTGCGTGCGGGCATGAGCGAGCCCGAAGCAGCTCAACTTCTGCGAGCCCCGCTCAGCAGCGGAAAAGTTGCCGGGCTTCCTGTTCTGCGCCGCGATGGCTTCGCGTTCTGCATGTCGGGCCCAAACTCTGACAAGGCCAGCGCTGCGTTCGCACAAACGCGTTCGCGGGTTCTCCAATCGCAAGATCTCGTAATGATGCATTGCAATTCCTATGTGGACGGTTTTTGGACCGATATCACGCGGACATACACGTTGCAACCGCCAGACGCGCTGCAAGTGAAAATGTACGCCGCCGTTTTCGCGGGGCGCAAGGCGGCATTGGACGCGATCAAGCCTGGCGCCCGCGCGGAGACGGTTGATTCTGCTGCTAGGGCGGCGATTCAGGACTCCGGATTAGGCATGTGCTTAAGGCACGGCACGGGCCATGGAGTGGGGTTCTCGCCGATGAGCGCCCAGAGCCTGCCGCGCGTTCACGCAGGATCGCCAGACGTATTGCAAGAAGGCATGGTCTTCAATATCGAGCCCGCCGTTTACATCAAAGAGTTCGGAGGCGTGCGTCACTGCGACATGGTCGCCGTCACCGCGTCGGGCTACGAACTGCTTACGCCATTTCAGGAAAATCCGGAAGACTTAACGATAGTTGACGGCGATTCTTTATTGGCGCAACGAATGGGTTCGCGTACCGCATCCCGAAGCGCGTAGCGACGTCTCAAAGATATTAGATGAACGACTCGAGGAGAGATTTTATGGCGAAAACGGTGGCGGACTTATTGGTAGAGCGCCTGATCAGCTGGGATGTGGACACCATATTCGGATTTCCCGGTGATGGCGTTAACGGGATTTTTGAAGCCCTGCGGACTCATCAAGACAAACTCAAATTCATCCAGGTCAGGCATGAGGAAGCCGCCGCCTTCGCCGCCTGCGGATATGCGAAATATTCCGGCCGATTAGGAGTGTGCATCGCGACATCCGGCCCGGGCGGCGTTCATCTATTGAATGGACTTTACGATGCCAAATGCGACGGTCAACCAGTGCTGGCCATCACGGGACATACCTTTCACGACTTGATCGGAACGCACTACCAGCAAGACGTCGATCTGGACAAGTTGTTCATGGACGTCGCGGAATTTAATCAGCGGATTATGGGGCCGGGCCACGTAAACAATATCGTCGATGAAGCCATCAAGACTTCACTGACGCGCCGCGCCGTAAGCCATATCACGATTCCGAAAGATATTCAGGAATGGACTTCACACGATGAAGAGAGATCGAAAGCCAACGTCCCGAAGCATAGCTCGGACGTGTATGCGGCTGCACATCCAATGCCCTCCCAGCAATCTCTCGAACAAGCCGCGGAATTGATCAACCGAGGCTCCAAGGTCGCCATCTTGGCAGGGGCCGGCTGTCTGAAGGCTCGTGCCGAGATTCTCGAACTCGCCGAAAAGGTAGCCGCTCCCATCATCAAGCCGCTGCTAGGTAAAGCGGTGGTGCCGGACGACAGCCCCTACACGACGGGCGGAATCGGTTTGCTTGGCACCGCTCCATCGCAGGAAGCGCTGCAGGAATGCGAAACGTTGATCATCGCTGGCAGCGGATTTCCCTATATGGAGTTTTATCCCAAGCCCGGCAAGGCCAAGACGGTGCAGATAGATATTGATCCGGCCCGCATCGGTTTGCGCCATCCGGTTGACGTCGGCTTGACCGGCGAATGCCGCCAGGTTCTGCGCGCGTTGCTGCCCTTAATCCGCAAAAAGAAAGACCAGAGCTTCCTGGGCGACGCGCAGAAGAACATGAAAAAGTGGAAGCGGCTCATCGAGGAACGCGGCACGCGTAAAGACAAGCCCATGAAGCCGCAAGTGGTCACTTGGAATCTCAATAAGCTTCTCGATGATGACGCGATCGTATCCTCGGATAGCGGCACCATCGCGACGTGGAGCGCCCGTTACATCGACATCCGCGGCGACATGAAGTTTTCGCTTTCCGGCTCGCTTGCCACCATGGCCAATGGACTTCCCTACAGCATCGGTGCTGCTGTCGCCTTTCCCGGGAGGCAAGTCATCTGCATCGTCGGAGACGGTGGCCTGACTATGCTGATGGGCGAAATCGCCACCCTGGTGAAGTACAAGCTTCCCGTCAAGGTGATCGTCATCAAGAACAATGTGTTGGGGCAAATTAAATGGGAACAGATGGTGATGGAGGGAAATCCCGAGTTTGGTGTCGAGCTGCAGCCAATTGATTTTGCCGGAGTCGCGAAATGCTGCGGCGCGGCCGGCTACACCATCGAAGACCCGGAGCAGGCCAAGTCCATTTTGCGTGAGGCGTTGGCTCAGCGGGGGCCCGCCGTGGTTCAGGCCGTTGTCGATGCTAACGAACCGCCGCTGCCCGGCAATGTCACTTCCGAACAAGCATTTAAGTTTGCCGAATCGCTGGCCAGGGGGCAGAAAAATAGTTGGGACATCATTAAGACCGTTCTGAAAGACAAGGTTCGAGAGGTCATCTAGATCCGATCGTGGAAAAGCCGTTCGAAAGTTGGCGCCGCGGAAATGGAATCCGTCGAACAAGCGAGGCAAGACCAAAGTGGCAACAATGCTCTCGATCGAATCGAGAACGCGGGCTCCCTGCTCGCCCATCGCGTCCGAGAGGGGCAATTTCAAAGAAGTCTCGCGCTAGTCGCGGGCCTTTCGAGTGGAATCGCAGGACTCGAAGTCGCCTACGAGCACTACCGCGGAAGCTACGGCCAACGAGTGATGTACACGCCCGTAATAATGAGCGGAATGCTTTTTATCACGGGAATCTCCGCATTCTTCAGCCGCCGGGTGGCGCGGCGTTTGCTTCCGGCGGTTTCCGCAATCACGCTCGTCGACTGCGCGATCGGATTCGGATTTCACATCCGCGGAATACACCGAAAGCCCGGCGGATGGCGCCTTCCCATTTTCAACATCGTCATGGGGCCGCCTTTATTCGCGCCGCTTCTCTTTGGAACCAGCGCCTACCTGGGTTTGCTGGCTTCCTTTCTCAGGCGAGAAGGATCATCGGAGACTACCCGAACCAATCCCCGCCCGCGTTGGATGAAATGGCTCCCTCGAAAATTGCAGGACCACGAAATCACGGAACTTCAGGAACTGCGCGAAGGGCGATTCCAAAAGCATCTCGCTATGGTAACCGCGGCCTCGGCATTTTTTAGCGGGGTGGAAGCGCTCTATTCGCATTACAAAAATAATTTCAAATATAAGGCGCAGTGGAGCCCCATCGTAATTGCGGCTGCGTTGATGGGCGTGGCCCTGGCGGCTATCTGCAAGCCCAAAGTGGCGAAAACTCTTCTTCCGGCAGTTTCGTCGCTCGCCATCGCAGACGGTGCAGCCGGCTTTTATTATCACGCTCGCGGCGTGGCATACCGGCCGGGTGGCCTGAAGCATCCCGTTTATAACGTGATGTATGGACCGCCGATCTTCGCCCCGCTGCTCTTCGCCGCGTGCGGCTTTCTCGGATTGCTCGCAAGCGCGTTTCGGAGGGAAAGGTAATGTCGCGCCGGCTCAACGACACGCGGCCCGTCAATCCTGAGACCGGGCAGCCGTTAGCGCCCAGCGCCCAGCCCGGATATTACCCGGGCTTCCGTACGCTCGATCAAAAGAAATATTGGGACGCGGCGACTCGAAACACCATCCTCGCCAGGGTTGAAAACATTCCGCCGATTCGCTTTTTTTCTCCGGAAGAAGCCGGCTTGATGACCGCGGTATGCGATCGCATTTTGCCTCAGGATGATCGCGACGATCTCCACAAAATACCGATCGTGAATTCAATCGACGACCGCCTCTACGAAAATCGTCTCGACGGTTATCGGTTCGAAGGAATGCCCAGCGACCAGGAGGCGCATCGTCTCGGCCTGCAGGGAATTGCCGAAATCGCGATTCACATGTATCGGCAGCCCTTCGTCGATCTAGGCGCTCTGGATCGGGAAACGATATTGAAGACGCTGCATGACGGCCGTCCCCCGGCCGGCGAAGCGATCTGGCAACGCATGCCCGTCGAGCGCTATTGGCTTCTGCTCGTTCAAGACGTCGTAGGCGCATATTACGCGCATCCGTATGCGTGGGACGAGATCGGATTTGGTGGTCCGGCGTATCCGCGCGGTTATATGCGCTTGGAAAATGGCGAGCCTGAGCCGTGGGAAGTTGATGAACGGCGTTACGCCTGGGCCGCTCCCCCTGGTTCACCATCGGCAAAATTCACGCCCGTCGAAAAATCGTCACGGCACATGGGCAGCCCCGGGCAGGGAGGCACGCATTGAAAAAGTCTCCCTTCGGTGCGTTTGAAATGCCCGAACGCGATCACATGCTCGGCGCGATACAGCGGATCAAAGTTCCGATGCGCCGCTATCGAAATGTCCAGCAGGTTGATTACTGCATCATCGGCGTTGGATCGGCCGGTGGAGTCTTGCTGCAGCGATTGGCGCGCGCCGGTTTCAGCGTCGTCGGACTGGAAGCGGGGCCCTTCTGGGATACCGAACGCGATTGGGTCAGCGACGAGGCCGGCTCCCATCGGCTTTACTGGAACGAATTGCGCATTACCGGCGGCGAAGATCCGCTTTCCTTTGGAGCCAACAATAGCGGCCGTGGCGTGGGCGGAGGCTCGGTGCACTGGGCCGGATTTACCCCGCGTCTGCACCCATCCGATTTTCGCGTTCACACCGAAGATGGCGTCGGCGTTGATTGGCCAATTTCATATCGAGAAATAAAACCGTATTACGAGCTCCTAGAAAAAGAAATGCCTGTCTCCGGCCCCGCATATTTTCCATGGGGCGAGCCTCATGGGTATTCCTACGGGCCGCATCCCATGGGCGGATGCGGAGATATTTTGATCGAGGGATGCACGAAGCTCGGCATCGGCGTGAGCATCGGTGGTCCGGTGGCAATTCTTGCGGGCTCCCATGGTGACCGGCCGCACTGCATTTACCGTGGTTTTTGCATTCAAGGATGCAAAGTCGGCGCCAAGCAGAGCACGCTGATCTCTCATGTTCCAGACGCTATCGCGCGCGGCGCAGAGATTCGCGACAACTGCATGGTCTCTCGAATCAATTTGGGCAAAGACCGTCGGGTCACCGGCGTCACCTATTTCGATGCGCAGGGGCGCGAAGTCGAGCAAAAAACAAAAGCCGTCATCGTCTGCGGCTATGCCATCGAAACGCCGCGCCTGCTCTTGAACTCTGCCTGTCCCGCCTTCGAAAACGGGCTGGCCAATT
>JBAVQT010000205.1:0-1918 GCA_049694295.1 Candidatus Acidiferrales bacterium | reverse complement strand
ACCGGGCCGAGCCGCAGCGCGAAATGGTGCTTTAGCGAATAATCGACGCCCACACCCACCGACCAGGCAAACTGAGTCTCGTAATCTGGCAAGAGCTGTGAGCCGAAATGGCCGGCCCCGAACAGCGCCTGTCCAAATGGTGTAAACCGGTGGTGGCCGAATGGATAAACGCGTGGTCCTGCTTCATACGTGTACACCCTGTTGTCGCCAAAGATGCCGCTGTACGACGTGTCGTTGAATTCCGCAGCCACTCCGACCCACTTCATCAGATTGAAATCGCCATTTACGTTAAAGCCGTTCATTTTGAGGCGCGGTCCGCTATATGGAAAATCAAACGCGCGAAATGTGTAGCCCGCGCCGAGTTCGAAGGTCGGGCCGGACCCCGAATCCTGCGCCAATGCCGGAACGGCAAACAATACGAGCAAAGTGATAAGAGTCCCGAGCTTCTTCATCTGAAACTTCCTCCTCAGCGTATTGTATTTGGCCTGAACTCGCGCTGCCGCGTCATCATCGAATCGCCACCACCGTGTTTATGCTGGCACACGTATGATGCGCCTCTAGAGTTTTGTGATTGCTCGGTGTGACCAACAAACAAATAACTTCCGCGCTGGCTCAATGATTACAAGGAAGTTAGAACGAAACACTCCCCAAGATTTCAACAGCCCGGTTCCCGATTCTGCGTTGACTCAGTCCCTCGCGTTATCGACCATCCGTGGCGCTCGTTCCGCGATCGCATTCTCGATCAACTCTCCCAGCTGCTCCAGTTTCCCAGAGTCGCTGTGCGCCCGTACGCGGCGTACCGGCACCGAGGCCATCAACCTGCCTAATTGCGAAAATTCCTTCGCGCGCATTTCCGGGGAAAGCAGATTGGTCGCGTAGGAATTCACCACCAGAGATAGAAGCCCTTCGCGCAAGTCGATCGCTTCCAATAGCGGTGCGCCGGGATCGTCGCTTCGTTCTCCCAGCACGAAAATAGCCCCCAGAGGCACCGGCTCCGTTTCAAACTTCAGCCCGTCGGCGCAATCGGAGAGTGCCATGCGCTTATCGAAGGTCGCTGAAAACGCCGGCAGCCTGTTTCCCGCCCCGTAGATCGTCTCCGCTGAATCCGGCCACAGCGAAAGATAGGGATAAGCCGCTCGCACTAGAAACGATTCTTCGCGCTCGATCACCACGCAGATATCGTCGGCAAGCACGGCGTGGCCGCGGCGCGCCAGCATCGCAGCCGTGGTTGACTTCCCCGCGCCCCCATCGCCCGAAAAAAGGACGGCGCGCCCGGCGATCACTACCGCGCTGGCGTGCAGGCAGGTAAGTCCACGAAGTCGCAGCAGTAGCCCAAGTATCGGTCCCATCAGGCAGCTCGCGGCATCTCCTAGCGACAACGCCTCGGGCCAACGGCCCCACACGCGCTCGCCTGCGCGATCTAGCCAGAATTGCATCCCGTCGGGATACGCCACGCGAAGCATCCCGCCCTCCGCGGTCGAAAAAACCCGCAATATAGGCTCGCCGGAATCATCGGTGTACACGCTCGTATAGAAGAGCGTTTCGACATCGTCTTCCTGGATTTTGTTTTTTTCAGCTGACTCGCTCGCGGCTCCAGCCCTCGCTGGATAATCGGACGTCGGCTCGTGTCCTTGAGCTAGCTCTATGCGCACGTCCGCCTCGTGCGTCGGTGGCGCCAGCGCTGTCAGGCCCGGAATGGCGATATTCGAGTGCAGTAGCAAACCAAACACCGAATACCAGGAGCCCGTAGTGGTCGACGATTCTTGCATTCCGAGGGGAGAGCATCAGTTCGGCGCGCCGGGCGCACCTCGCCGCTGGTTTGGTGCGTCAGGCAAGCAGCCTTTTCAATACTCGTTACATTGGAAGTTTAGCGAAATACCTGGTTTGGAACCCTTGAATCGGGTGCCTACACAAGACC
>JBAVQT010000204.1:0-9326 GCA_049694295.1 Candidatus Acidiferrales bacterium | reverse complement strand
GCCGAAACCCTGAATGATGACGCGGCAGCCTTCTTTTTTCATGCCCAGCTTGGCGAGGGCTTTGTCGCAGCAGATCATGAGGCCGCGGCCGGTAGCTTCCTTGCGACCGAGGGAACCGCCGAGACCGAGGGGCTTGCCGGTGACGACCGCAGTGGTGGCCTGGCGCGCGTGCATCGAGTAAGTGTCCATGACCCAGGCCATGGTCTGTTCGTTGGTGCCAATGTCGGGCGCGGGCACATCGCGCTCCGGGCCGAGCCACTCGCTGAGTTCCGCTGTGTAGCGGCGGGTGATGCGCTCGAGCTCGGTCTTGGAAAGTTTGGATGGATCGCAGATCACGCCGCCCTTGGCGCCGCCGAACGGAATATCGACAACAGCACATTTCCAGGTCATCCAGGCGGCGAGGGCGCGCACTTCGTCGATCGTAACGTTGGGATCGAAGCGGATGCCGCCCTTGCCGGGGCCGCGCACGGCGGAATGCAGGACGCGATATCCGATGAAGACTTCGATCGCGCCGTTATCGCGAGCGACGGGGATATAGACGGTGATTTCCTTGCTGGGATATTTGAGATAACGGTAGAGCCCGTCCTCAAGGCCCAGTTTTTGGACTGCCATTTCGAAGCGCGCTTCCGCGGACTGGTAGACGTTCAATTCATCGTGGGCAGGCACAGACATATCGTCCTCCGGGAATACATTAGGAATTGCATACGCGAATTCGTGAGGTGAGGTGTCGCCGCGGGCATGGTATGGAACAGCATCCGAATGCCTTCTGGACAGCGCCGCCCAGTATACGAACCCGCGTGTCCCTAGCGCAAGGAAGGCGGTTGCCAAAGGTGCACGGGGCAAGCAGCGAATCAAGCCGGCTAATTCGAGCGGCTATTTGCGCTGGATGAAGCCTTCCAGGAGGAGGCGGGCCAGGCGGGTTTCGTCGTGGCGGACTACGCCGTCCTGGCGGAGGAGGTCGCCCGAGACCACGCGCAGGCCCATGCGCTCGAGCTCGCGGCGGGAAGCGTCCACGGGATCGGCGCCACCGGCGTGATAACGCTTGCGGATGCTGGGATCGACGCGGGAGCGGTTGATTACGACGGCGTCGAACAACCGATCGCCAGAATGAGCGTAGATGGCGCGAATGTGGTCTGCTACGGAGTAGTGCAGAGTTTCTCCGGGTTGGGTCATGAGATTGGCGATGTAGACGCAGGTGGCGCGGGAGCGACGGATGGCCTGGGCAACTTTGTCGATGAGGAGATTGGGAATCAGGCTGGTGTAGAGCGAGCCTGGGCCAACCAGAATGAGGTCGGCGTCGCGGATGGCTTCGAGAACTTCGGAGACCGGGCGCACACGGCGCGGGACGAGGCGGACGCGGCGGATACGCTTGCGGGAAGCGGAGATTCTGGTTTCGCCGGCGACGCTGGTACCGTCTTCGAGTTCGGCTTCGAGCGTAACGTTTTGCGCGGTGGAAGGAAAAATCCGGCCGCGGATGGCCAGCACGCTGGCGGAGACGCGTACGGCCTCGGGAAAATCTCCGGTGACATGGGTGAGGGCGGTGAGAAACAGATTTCCGAAGCTGTGACCCGCGAGCGCCTGCCCGCGGCGCACCGGGAAGCGGTACTGAAAGAGGCGCCCGAGCAGGTGCTCGTCTTTCGAGAGCGCCACCATGCAGTTGCGAATGTCGCCGGGCGGGAGAACTTTGTATTCGCGGCGCAGGCGACCGGAGCTGCCGCCATCGTCGGTGACAGTGACGACTGCCGCAAGGTCGGCGATGGGGCGGGGAACAGGATCGCGCGGGCTGCGAGCGACGTAGTGCTTCAGGCCACGGAGAACGGTGGAAAGACCCGTGCCGCCGCCGAGCGCGACGATGCGGACGGGACGCGAGGGGCGGCTGGAGCGCGTCGCGCGGGCGGGCTTTGGACGTGGTTGGAGTGGCCGTTTCACGGGAAACATCTTACTGGATATGACTGGCTGGGAACATCGTGCCGAAAACAAAGAGTATGGACGCTAGCCCGCCGAACCTTCGCGCTCCGGATAGAGGAGTTCGGTGAAGCGGGGATCTTCCTGCAAGAAAGCGAAATCCTCGTCGTTGCGGGCGTGGTAACGATTTTCAGGCCGCAGTTGGATGGCGACCTTTAAATTCTGCATGGCGGAGTCGGCTTCGCCGGTGAGGCAATCGAGCGCAGCCATGGCGTAGACGATGTGATCGGCCTTGGGAGCGGACTTGCGGGCACGATCCAGATGTTCGCGGGCTTCGTCCCAACGACCCAGATTCATCAGTGCGACGCCTTGGGTATAGTGATCCTCGGCCGACCTGGTGGGCATGGCGGCCTGCGGCGTCATGCGCTGCTCGCAGATGCGAATGTGCATCTGGGCGCGGTCGCGAAGTTCTTTGGTGGGACCTTCGAGAACCTTTTCGAGCGATTGTTTGGCTTTAGCGAATTTTTGCTGCTGGAAGTTCTTCAGCGCTTCTTCGTAAGCCTTGAGTTGAGCCTGCTTGGCCGGAGCGTCGGGGTCCGGCGGCATGACCGGAGCTTTCGATTTTGCCTTTACGGCCTGACTTTTCATTGGTTTGTGGCTGTTGCGCGAAGTGCGTGAAGTGCGGCTGGCTCGACGCGTCACAGGTTTGCTCCCGTGTACCGTGAGCAGAACATAACAAACTCCCGGAGTGGCGTCAATCGGGGCGTTTTCGAGTATCAACACCAAGTACAAAGTAGAAAGTAGAAATGTCCGTGTTTTAGAAGCAGGTAGGGAGCGAGCGGTGAGCTTAGAGACGGGCATGAACATTTATCCGAGGGGCGCCGCGGAGGGGACCAAGAAGATTCAAGAAGTGATTTTGCGGGCGATGGCCAAGAAGATTAGTTGGTGGCAGGCAGCCGAGATCATCGGCATCACCGAGCGGCGGAAGCGGCGCTGGGATGGGCGATGATGTGGCGATCTGCGGAATCCTGCGACGGCAAGATGGTTGGCATGATTGCAAACCGAGGCGGGGTTGATAGAGAATGCCGGACGGGCACCAGAGGAGATGAAATGATGGCAAAGTGCAAATTTCCGGCGATGCTGATCGCGCTACTGGCGATTTTGCTCGGCGCGGGAGCGATCGAAGCCGGCGGCACCAGCGTGAAGATACCGAACCTGACTTTGAGGCAAGAGAAGTTAGCGAACGGATTGCGGGTGATTCTGGTGGTGGATCGCTCGGCTCCCGTGTATGCGATTGACGTTTGCTACAACGTGGGAAGCCGCAACGAGCGCCCGGGCCGCACGGGCTTTGCGCACCTCTTCGAGCACATGATGTTCGAAGGCTCGAAAAATGTCGGCAAGGGCGAGCATTTCACCCTGATCTTCAACAATGGCGGCGGAATGAACGGCACCACGAACGAAGACCGCACCACGTATTTCGAGGAACTGCCGAAAAATCAACTGGATCTGGGATTGTTTCTGGAATCCGACCGCATGCGGGCGCTGAACATCACGCAGTCGAATCTGGATAACCAGCGCAACGCCGTGCAGGAGGAGCGCCGGCAAAGTTACGATAACCAGCCATACGCGCACGCGCAACTCGATCTCGACAATCTCGCTTACGACAATTTCGCGTACAAACATTCGACGATCGGTTCGATGTCCGATCTCAATGCGGCGAGCCTGCAGGACGTGTCCAATTTTTTCCACACGTACTATGCGCCGAACAATGCGGTGCTGACGCTGGTGGGAGACTTCGACGCGGAAGAAACGCTGGCGAAAGTCCAGAAATACTTCGGCACGATTCCGGCGCAGGCCGCGCCGCCCAACGTGAATTTGAATGAAGAAGCGCACTACGGCGAGCGGCGCGAGACGATCTACGACCCGCTGGCCCGGCTGCCGGAAGTGGACATGGCGTATCACATCCCCGCGGGGAACACGCCGGAGAATTATGCGATGCAGGCGCTGGCGGCGGTGCTGAGCCGGGGAGATAGTTCGCTGTTCTACCAAGACCTGGTAAAGGACAAGCAGCTTGCTTCGAGCATCCAGGTGTATGCAGACGCGCGAATCGGCACGGGGCAATTTTACATTTCGGCGAATCCGCGGCCGGGAGTGCCAGCGGAGGACCTGGAAAAAGGAATAGACGCCGAAATCGCGGCGGTCTTGACGAAAGGGGTGACGCCGGAACAACTGGCGAAAGCGAAAACGCAGCTTCTGCGAGAAGCGATCGACAGCCGCCGGTCGGTGCTGCGCACGGCGATTGAGATTGGCAGCTACGCGGTATATTTCAACGATCCCAACCTGATCAATACGGGAACGGAAAAGCAACAAGCGGTGACGCTCGACGAAGTGAATGCGGCCGCCAGGAAATTTCTGGCGCAGGACCAGCGAACCGTGGTGGTGACGTTGCCCGCGGCGCAGAATCCTGCGGCTAACTCCGCAAGCGCCGCGAAGCCGGGACAAGGAGGCGGGCGATGAAGATCTCTTCCCAAGGAGAATCGGCAATGAGCGCAATCGCAAGGATTTCCAGTTTGCTGCGCCGGCGGTCAATGCTGAACGCGGCGGCGGCCCTGGCGGTGAGCGCCGGCATGTTGCTGCTGGCTGTTTCGGCGGCGGGACCTGCGTATGGGCAGGATAAGTCGACCCAGTTGAGCAAAGTGGAGCGGCTGAATCGCGCGCCGGTGAATAAGGAAGTGCTGCGGGTGACGCTGCCGCGGCCGACGGAAGTGAAGTTGGCGAACGGTCTGACGGTGCTGCTGCTGGAGAATCACAAACTGCCGACAGTGGCGTTCACGATGTGGATTCGGCCGGGACAGCTCGCCGATCCGCAGAACTTGCCTGGCGTGGCGTCATTCACGGCGCAGATGCTGACGGAGGGAACAGAGCGGCGCACGAGCTCGCAGATCGCTTCGGAAACGGATACGTTGGGCGCGACTCTGGATGCCAGGTCCGCATTTGGCACGACCTATTCGGTGGCGAGCGCATCGGGCTTGAATGACTCGGTGCCGCAGCTTCTGGACCTGCTAAGTGACGTGGTATTGCACCCTTCGTTTCCGGCCGACGAGTTCGCGAAGTTCAAGCAGCGCGAGCTGGCCGATCTGGAGCAAAGGCTTTCGAGTCCGCAATTCCTGGGCAATCAGGCGCTGCGCCGCACGCTCTATGGGGATTTTCCGGCCTCGATCACGTCGGCGACGAAAGAATCGATCAACCAGATGACCGTGGACGACTTGAAAAAATTCCACGACCAGCATTACGTGCCGAGCAACGCGGTGCTGGGAGTGACCGGAGATTTCCGGACGGCGGAGATGCAAACGCAGATCGAGAAATATTTCGGCGGGTGGTCGGGCCCGCCGGAAGCGGCGCCGGCCTACCCGGAGGAAGCCACCAACCAGGCTGCAAAAATTATCCTGGTGGACCGGCCAGCCTCGGTGCAGACGTTCATCATGGCCGGCACTCGCGGCATCCGGCGCGCCGATCCGGAATACTACACGCTGACGGTGATGAACCAGGTGCTGGGCGGAGGGCCGCAGGCGCGGTTATTCCTGGACCTTCGCGAAGTGCACGGCTACACCTATGGAGTTTACAGCGCATTCCGATCGGAGCTGTATCCGGGCGATTGGTTTACTTACACGCCGGTGCGGACGCCGGTGACGGATGGCTCGATGACGCAGTTGGTGTACGAGTTCAAGAAGATAAACGAGGAGCTGGTGCCGCAGACCGAATTGGAAGAGGCGGAACGTGCGATTGTGGCGCGATTCGCGCTTTCGCTGGAACAGCCGAACCAGATTCTGGACAGCTGGCTCACCGTCCAGCACTTCGGACTGCCCATCGATTATTGGGACAAGTACCCCGACCACATTTCAGCGGTGCGTTCGCCGGCAGTGCAGAGCGCGGCGAAGCGGTTCGTGAATCTGGATCACATGCAATGGATCTGCGTCGGCAACCGCAAGCAGATACAGAGCGTGCTCGAAAAGTATGGTCCAGTGAGTGTGGTGGACGCGGACGGCAAGGCGGAGAACTAAAGAACGGGAGTGCGAGGCGCGGCGAGGGCCGCGTCTCGCACTCAAAGAGTCAAATCGCTCGCTGGAATTCCGATTGCGCGGACCGGGACAGCCGATGAAAGGCTCCCGTTCAGGCCTTCTTGATGGCCTTGATGATCAGCAGCAGAATCACGGCACCGATCACCGAAACGACCAACTGGCCCAGCAAGCCATAACTGGCCAAGCCGAGCATTCCGAAGATCCACCCGCCGAGCAGAGCGCCGACGATTCCGACTAGCAGGTCAACTAGAATACCGAATCCGCGGCCTTTGACGATTTGCCCAGCGATCCAGCCCACAAAGATTCCAATGAGGATTTCCCAGAGCAAGTACATCGCTTGCCTCCACGTGTGGATTTGGTTGCGCGGCCGAAGGGTTGGAAGATCAGGGGCCGCGCGATGGCGGGACTCTATCACACTTCAAACCGAAGGGCGTAGCGAAGAGCGCGGCGGCCCTGTCGTGGCACAGCTACCGCGAGCGGTAGCCACGAGATGCTAGAATGCCGGGCGGAAGGAGCGGAGCATGGACGAACGCGATATTCGCGAGTTGCTGGAAGACGTGCGGCGCGGAAAGTTGGCCGTGGACGGCGCGGTGGCGCGGCTGAGGCATATGCCTTACGAGAATCTGGGTTTCGCTCGAATCGATCATCATCGCTCCCTGCGGCAAGGATATCCGGAAGTGGTGTTTGGGCGAGGGAAGACGCCACGGCAAGTGACCGAAATCACGCGCGGCATGCTGCGCGCGAATGGGCGGCACAACATACTGATTACGCGCGCCAGCAAAGCAACGTTCGCGAGCGTGAAGCGAGTGGCGCGCACAGCCGAATTTCACGAGCTTTCCGGCGCGATCGCCATCCGGCGCGATCGCACCATTCGAAACAAGGGATTGATTTTGGTGGTGACGGCGGGGACGAGCGACATACCCGTGGCGGAAGAAGCGGTAGTGACGGCGGAGTGCATGGGCAATCGTGTGGAAGCGATTTACGATGTGGGAGTGGCCGGACTGCATCGTCTGCTGGAGCATCGCGAGAAATTGGCCGAGGCGCGCGTGATAGTGTGCGTGGCGGGAATGGAAGGAGCGCTGCCGAGCGTGGTCGGCGGCCTGGTGGCGGCGCCTGTGATCGCGGTGCCGACCAGCACCGGTTACGGATCGAGTTTCGGCGGGTTGACGGCGCTACTGGGGATGCTGAACAGCTGCGCATCGAACATCAGCGTGGTGAATATCGATAACGGATTTGGCGCGGGATGCGTGGCGAGCGTGATCAATCGGTGCTGACGAAGCGCGGCTAGCGCAGCGCGGCGGCCAGAGCGGAAGCAAGGGCGGGCTCTTCGTCGGGGAAAACCGTGCGGAGATCGAGGAGCAAACGGCCGTCTGCGATCCGCGCGACGACGGCAGAGCCTGCCGCGGGCCGGCGCAAGCGTTCCTCCAGCGCCGCAGCCGAGCGGCTGTGGCTGGTGACCGCGATGAGTTCAGCGGGTAATTGCTGATCGGGCGTGGAACCTCCGCCGACGACGGAAAATCCCGCAAACTGTGCGACAGAAACGTCAGCGGGCAGTTGAGAACGAAGCCGCTCGATAAAATCGGCGGCCCGCAGCGCGAGAGCGGCGCGCGAAAGGCGGATCATTCGCAGGGCGGGGATATCGTCAAGCGCGCCTCGGCGATAGGCGGCGAGCGTGGCTTCGAGCGCGGCCGAGGTGAGTTTGTCCACGCGCAGCGTGCGGAAGAGCGGATTCCTGCGAATGCGCGCGATGATTTCTTTTTTTCCGGCGATGATTCCCGCCTGAGGTCCTCCCAGCAATTTATCGCCGCTGAACGTCACCACCGTTGCGCCGGCTTCGCAACTGGCGCGCACTTGCGGTTCGGCCATTCCGCTGGATGCGAGATCGGCAAGGCATCCGGAGCCGAGATCTTCGAACACGGGCAGATCGAAGCGGCGCCCGAGCGCGACCAACTCATCGAGAGACGGACGTTCGGTGAAACCCGTAATGCGGAAATTCGAAGGATGCACGCGGAGCAGCAAACGCGTTTCTTCGCCGATCGCGAGTTCGTAATCGGCGATGCGCGTTCGGTTGGTGGTGCCGACTTCGCGGAGAATGGCGCCGCTTTCGGCCATGATGTCGGGAATGCGGAATCCGTCGCCGATTTCGATCAGCTCGCCGCGCGAGACGACGACTTCGGCGCCCTTGGCGAGGGTGTGGAGAACGAGAAAAACGGCAGCGGCATTGTTGTTGACGACGATGGCCGCTTCCGCTCCGGCAAGCTCCGCGAGCAGGGCAGAGGTGTGGGTGTCTCGCTTTCCGCGGCGGCCAGTCTCAAGATCGTACTCAAGATTTGAATAGCGCGTAGCGGTGCTCAGGATGCGCTCGGCGGCGGCGCCCGAGAGAGGAGCGCGTCCGAGGTTGGTATGCAGAACCACCCCGGTAGCATTGATCACGGGACGAAGAGACGGCGCGAGTGCGGCGGCTATTTCGGAGAGCACGGCGGCTTCGATATCGGCTATTCCGGTTGACTCTGTTTCTTCGCGGTCATCCGTTTTCATGCGGGCGCGCAGCGCGGCGAGGACTTTTCGTGTTGTTTCGGCCACCAGAGGCTGACCCGCATCGCGAATAGCGCCCTGGAGACGCGGGCGGAGTAGTAGAGCGTCCACGGAAGGGATTTCGCGAAGCTGGCCGGCGGCATTCGCCTGACCGGTAGCCGAGGAGTCGCTGGGAAGTTTCATCGAGCAGACATTGGAACACATCGCGCGGAAGGGCGGCAACGGCGGGGATTTCCCTTTCCGACAAGCTGCGGAACGCCGGGATTGACGCGCTCGGCTTACCGCCGCTACGCTGAAGCATCATTGTTGTACCCATATATATAAACCAACGCCATGCCGACGATCGACGAAGAGTTGAACCAGATCGAGCGGGACACCCGCACGCTGAAGATTGAGTACGAGCAGTTCTTCGCCGGGGGACGCTCGAGACCTCCGGCGGACACGCAGTGGCGCGTCGAGTCGCTGATGCGCCGCTACAACGAACGTGTCGGCGAGCTCAGCACGGGACAGCGATTCCGATTCAACAACCTTGCGCAGACGTATGCGAAGTATGTGGAGATCTGGCGCAAGAAAACGGTACAGAAAGAAAGCGCTACGCAGCAGCACCATTTTGGCGCTGCGGCCCGGGCGATCGAGGCCGAGCGCGCCCGGCAAGCGGCCAGCCAGCAACAGGCGGTGACGCCGGCGCCAGCTGAGGCAGAGACGGCGGGCGGAGGAGTCGCGCTAGGGGCCGAAAGCGCGGCCGAGCGCGCGGCCGGGGAAGTGGCGGACGCAAAAAGGGCCTTCGCGCTTTCGTTTTCCGATCCC
>JBAVQT010000203.1:0-5089 GCA_049694295.1 Candidatus Acidiferrales bacterium | reverse complement strand
AAAGACTCCCTCGTCGAACCATATGCGCAATTAGCGAAACAAGTTGAATAACAAAACGCTCGGAGCGTGTCAACGCACATCTCCGGAATCAACCTGGGCCATCCATCGGGTACAGCTCGTCATGCGGCTCGGCAGACGCGAAATTTCCCCGAAACCTGCCAATTCGCAGCCGGGTCCAGCCTGTGTGGATGCGGGGAGGGCCGCAGTCGTTGCCTGGCATCTCGTTTGTTTTCTTCCCTCGCGAAGCGAGGTCAGGCTCTCTTTTGCGCGTGAACAGCGTCAAAAATCAGGGGCCTTCGCCTCTGCACGCGAGGCTCGCGCGATCGCGCTTGCGATATCGCACGCAGCATATTCTGTTCGATGTACACTTCCGTGCGTTGTCAGCGCCTCACATTTTTTGGTATAAAGGTCGGCTTGATAATTGTCCGCTGTCCGGCTGCTTCTCTCATAAGGCGGAGGCTGCATTGATTGAAGTTCAGGATCTGACGAAGTCGTACGACACGGTGACGGCGGTCGATCATGTCTCGTTTACCGTGAAAAAGGGCGAAATACTGGGATTTCTCGGACCGAATGGCGCCGGCAAAACTACCACCATGCGCATTCTTACCGGTTTCTTGCCGGCCACTTCCGGCACGGCGCGTGTAGCCGGTTTCGACGTCTTCACCGATTCGATGGAGGTGCGCCGCCGCATCGGTTACCTGCCCGAAGCTCCGCCCGTGTATCCCGATATGACGGTCGAGAGCTATCTGGATTTTGTGGCGCGCATCAAACGCGTTCCAGCCGATCGCCGGCGCGAACGAGTGGACGATGCACTGCGCAAGACCAGCCTCGAGGATCGCCGAACGCAATTGATCAAGCGCCTGTCGCGGGGCTACAAACAGCGCGTCGGACTTGCGCAAGCCTTGGTGCACGATCCCGACGTGATCATTCTCGATGAGCCGACCGTGGGTCTCGACCCCAAGCAGATCATCGAAGTGCGCAATTTGATCAAAGGCTTGGCGGGGAGTCACACCATCATTCTTTCGACGCACATTTTGCCGGAAGTCAGCATGACCTGCGACCGCGTGGTGATCATCAACAAGGGCAAAGTGGCGGCCGTGGGCACGCCCGAAGATCTCACGTCGCAAGTCAACAGCCGGCAAAAGGTATCGCTGGAGCTACAAGCTCCAGAAGCGCCGCTGCGCGAACTGCTGGCGCAGGTTCCCGGAGCGAACAGCGTGCAGATAACGCCGGCGCATGCCGGGGGGCATCAGTCCGTAACCGTGGAAGCCGCCCCGGGCAAGGATCTTCGCAGCGAGCTCGCGGCGCGCATCGTCGCCAAGGGCTGGCCGCTGTATGAACTGCGCGGTGTGACATTGAGCCTGGAAGACATCTTCCTGGAACTCACCACGGACGACGCCGCGCACGCGCAGCCTTCCACTTAGAGGAGCAAGTCACTTCATGCAGACTCTCTACGCCATTTATCGCAAGGAGATGGGCCACTATTTCGTCTCGCCCATTGCTTACGTGGTCATCGGGCTTTTCATCCTGCTGTGCGGATTCCTCTTCGATGTCTATCTGTCGAGCGCCATTCAAAACTCGTTTCAGGCCCAAATGCAGGCCGCGCAATACGGCATGCCGGCCGACTTCGACGTTCCCAGCGCCGTGATGATGCAGTTTTTCGGCGTACTGGCGACGTTCATACTTTTCTTCACGCCCATGCTGACCATGGGGGTCTATGCCGAGGAGCGCAAGCGCGGCACCATGGAGCTGCTGATGACCTCGCCGGTCACCGAGCTGCAGATCGTGCTCGGAAAGTTTTTCGCCACGCTGACGCTCTTCGTGCTGATGCTGCTGCCCACCACTGCCTACATGATTTTTCTCTTCGCGCACAGCGAACCGGCGGCGCCTTGGCGAATGTTGCTGGGTGCGTACCTGGGAATTTTTCTGCTCGGCGCTTCGCTGCTGGCGCTCGGGACGTTTGTCTCTTCGCTGACGGAAAATCAGCTGATTGCCGCGGTGCTTTCCTTTGCGGCCATTCTGGTGATTTGGCTTTCCGGCCTGGGCGGAAACGATTCGACGGCTCTCGGTTCGGTGCTCTCCTACGTTTCGCTGATCAGCCACTACGACGATTTCCCGCGCGGGGTGATTGACACTTCGGCAGTGGTCTACTACGTGAGCTTCATCGTTCTCTTTGTCTTTTTGACTGTGCGCTCGGTGGATTCGATGCGCTGGCGCCGCGCCTGACCGGCGCGGAATGGCGCCAAATTTCTTATTGCGGTCTCATTTGCGGGAGGGAATCATCGCATGAAGTCGAAGCGTGATGAAATTGCCGGTTTTCTGGCCACCATCGGCGTGGCCATGCTTATCGCCAGCTATATTCGCTATACGCTTCAGGGAGGCTTGCAGGGCTTCACGAAGATTATTCTGATTGCGGGTTGCGTCTTTCTGCTCGCCGCCCTGGTTCTGGGTTTTGGCTACGTCCTGCGATTTTTCTCCAGGCGCTCTTCGCAGCTCGGCACCAACACTTTGATCCTTGCTCTGGCGGTATTCGCCATCCTCGCCGCGCTGAACTATCTCGGTTATCGCCACCATAAGCGCTTCGATCTCACCTCTGAGAAACTTTTCACGCTGTCCGATCAGACTCAACAAATTGTCCACGGTCTTTCCCGCGATGTCACCATCGTCCGATTCAGCGACCATCCGGACCGCGAGTTTGACGAGCTGCTGGGCGGCTATCGCACGCTGAGCTCGCATTTCCATTTCGAGGAAGTAGATCCGCGCGAAAAGCCGGAAGTCGCCAAGGAATACGGCGCCAAGAAAATGGGCGATGTGTTCGTGGCTTCCGGAGACCGCACGCAGCGCCTCGATCCCGGTGTGAGCGGCCATTTCGAGGAACAAACCATCACCGATGCGATTCTGAAAGTCACTCGCGACACGGCGCAAACGGTTTGCTTCGTTTCCGGCCACGGCGAACACTCCCTTTCAGACAAGGGAGAATCGGGCTACACCCTGCTGGATCAGGGATTGCGCGACGAAGGATACGCGACCAAGGATGCGGCGCTGACCACCGGCGATTCCGTGCCCACCGCTTGCAACGTGCTGGCCATCGCCGGACCTACGCAGCCATTTTTGCCCGTGGAAGCCGCCATGGTGGCCAAGTATCTCGACGGCGGCGGCCGGGTGTTCATTCTGGTGGATCCGGAGACCGATCCGAAGCTCGGCGACATTTTCGATTCGTGGAACGTCAAGCTCGGCGCGAACCTGATGATTGATAATAGCGCCGCGGCGCGCGCCAGCGGCATTGGCCCCACCAATCCCATCGTCACCAGCTACGGAACCAGTCCGATCACCGACAAACTGCAGGGCTTCATTACTATTTTTCCGATGGCGCGCACGGTTTCCATCGCGGATGCGCGGAAGCCCGACCCGCAAATGACCGAATTGATCAAGACATCCGAAAACAGTTTCACCATTCCGAAACTGCCGGTTCCGGCAAAGGGGCAGGATCGCATCGAGTTGCGTTTCGATCCCAAGACGGACCAGCGCGGCCCGCTCTCGCTGGGAGTTTCCGCGGAGCGCCAGTCCGGCTCGACGGATTCGCGGCTGGTGGTGATCGGCAATTCTGCTTTCGCCACGAATCCCTACGTCGGATTTCAACGCAACGGCGATCTTTTTTACAACTCCGTGGATTGGCTGGCGCACCAGGAGAGCTTGATTTCGATTCGTCCGAAATCGCCGGCCAATCGCCGCGTCACGCTGACGCAGGCGCAATCCATCTTCCTCAATTGGTTCGATCTGCTCATTCTTCCCGGAATCGTGATCATCGCCGGCGTGGCGATCTGGTGGAAGCGGCGCTGATGCGACGAGCCGGGCGGCAATCATGATCAAGAAAAGCACTTTGCTCGTACTGCTGGCTGCCATCGTTTTGGGCGGCGCGGTTTATTATTTCGATTGGAAACGCTCCAGCACCGAAAAGCCGGTCACCGATACTTCCAAGCCGGTATTTGCGCTGCAACCTTCCGATGTGAATTCGCTTACGCTGTCGAGGCCTGCGCACGCGGGCGAGCCCGAGGTTCGCTTTGAAAAGCGCGGCGACGACTGGACGATTCTCGCGCCCTTGGAAACCGCGGCGGACCAATCCTCGGTGCGCGGCATCGTTGACGGCATAGCGGGCGCTCGAGTGGACAAGACCGAATCGGCCGCGCCCGACCGTCTGAAGGTTTTCGGTCTCGATACGCCCTCAGTCTCGCTGGCTTTTCAGACCGCCGGCGGCGCGAAACACACGCTGCTATTGGGCGACAAGGATTTTAGCGGGACGTCAGTCTACGCGCTGGCCGACGGCGGCAAGAGCGTGGATCTTTTGCCCGTATCGCTGCTATCGAGCGCGGACAAATCCTTTGACGATCTTCGCGACCGCTCCGCTTTGCATCTCGTGGTGGGTGAGCTTTCCGCTTTCAAGCTGCAGAATGCGGCGGGCGAAGTCAACGCGGTGAAGGACCAGGACGGCTGGCAATTCACCCAGCCTGCCGGCGCGCGCGGCGATTCAGAAACCATCAACGCTCTGCTCGCCGCGATCTCCGATGCCCGGATCGTAAGTATTGCCGGCGAAACGCCGGCCAATCTTGCCAAGTATGGGCTGGCTTCGCCCGCCATCACATTTTCGGCGACAGACAATAAGAGCGGTGTCTCGACCCTGCTGGTGGGCGCAAAAGACGGCGACGCCTGGTATGCGCGAGACGCTTCGCGACCCACGATTTTCCGAATTGACTCGGCGCTGCACGACAAGCTGAAGGAGGATTTTAGCGCGCTGCGGGACAAGACGGTGCTGCACTTCCACTCTGACGATATCAATCACGTGGAAATTCAGGATGCCAAGGGCACGATCGTGCTCGACCGCACTTCCGCCGACAAATGGACGATTTCGGCGCCAGATTCCGAAAAGGGCAAGACCGCCAGCGTCTGGAACGTTTTCAGTCCCATCGAAGGCGCGCGCGCCGAGGAAGTATTCGACCACCCATCTGCCGCGATCGCTGCCAAGCTCGCCAAGCCGGCGGTGGCCATCGCGCTCACCGCGAAGGATGGCAAAAAGCTCACCTTGAGTGTTTCG
>JBAVQT010000202.1:0-3730 GCA_049694295.1 Candidatus Acidiferrales bacterium | reverse complement strand
ACCATCGACGATAGCGAAATCCGCGAAGCCCTTTCCGAGTGCATCTCCACCATCTTGAACGCCATTCGTGTGGCGCTCGAGCGCACTCCGCCCGAGCTTTCCGCCGACATCAGCGACCGCGGCATCGTCCTGACCGGCGGGGGGGCTTTGATCAAGAATCTCGACAAGCGCATTCGCGAAGAGACCGGCTTGCCCGTTTCCATCGCTGACGATCCGCTCGCATCGGTGGTGCTCGGCACCGGAAAAATGCTCAGCGATTTCCGGCTGCTGCGGCTCGTCTCGATCGATTGACCCTGCAGGTTCGTGGCTGACTTGCGGTTGTTTTGTCCGGGTCGGGCGCACAGGATGTCCGGAGCTTCCTCTTCTCCGGTCTCCGGCTGCCCGCTTCAAATCTCTACCGAGTCTCTAGAATGCTCGACATTCATTCTCGCCATCGTCCGCTGGCATGGCTCGCCAGCGTGGTTCTCGCGCAGGTCCTTCTGCTCGCTTACCAGATTCGCCGCGACCGCGATGGCCGCGACGTCCGGCTGATTCGCTATTGGGCCGTTTCGCTGGTCACGCCCGCCGAGCGCGCCGGCACCTGGACCTTTTCGAAAGTCGGCGGGACGTGGTCGGGTTACGTCGGGCTGCGGAATGCGCGAACCGAAAATCAGCGCCTGCACTCCGAGCTCGATCAGATGCGTATGCGGAACCGCCAGCTGGAAACGGAAGCTGGCGAAGCGCAGCGCCTGGAGCGGCTGCTCAGCCTGCGCGATGCGCATCCCGAAACCGCGATGCTCGCTGCCCAGGTGATCGGCGCCAGCGCCGACCCCACGTCGCACACACTCTTCATCAATCGCGGCGAGCGCGACCATGTTCGCAGAAATCTCGCGGTCGTCACGCCCGATGGAATCGTCGGTAAAGTGGTTGAAGTCCTTTCGGATACTTCGCAGGTGCTGCTTATCAACGATAAAGAGAGCGGCGTCGGCGCGGTCTTCGAGCAATCCCGCACCAAGGGCATTGTGAAAGGCACGGGCGATTCCGATCCCCACATGGATTACGTCTCGAACGATGAAAAAGTCCAGCCCGGCGATATGATTCTTACGTCCGGAGAAGATCGCATTTTTCCCAAGGGCCTGCTGATTGGCACGGTCGGCGACGCTGCGCCAGGCAATCCCTTTCAGACGATCCGCGTCAAGCCCGCCGTCCGGCTCGACCGCCTGGAAGACGTCATCGTTCTGTTGTCCGTCTCGGATTTGAAGCCCCAGAAGTCCGATCAGTTGACTGGTGCGGCTCCGATTGCTGCAGAAGCCGATGCCGCTCGCGCAGCGGCCGCACAGGCCGCGGTGCAAGCTAAGGCGGCGGAAACCTCAGGCAGCTCGTCGGGCGCCGCACATGCGGCCGCCCAGGTTAGGCGTTCCTCCGGAGCAACACCCGCACCACCGCAACCATCGCCCTCGCAGTCAATCGACCCGAGCGCCGCCTCCCCTGGCGCGCCGCAAAGGTAAGGCTGCCGCGATGCTCATTTCCATCGGACGATCCGAAGGTAACATCGAGGTTCACAAGTTCTACGGCGGCACGGTGGTCATCGCGTCATTTCTCGCGCTCGTGCTTCAGGCTTTCCTCCACAAATATGGTCGCTGGGCAGAATGGCTCGATTTGCCGCTCCTGGTCACGATTTATTTCGGGGTCAGCCGCCGCAATCCCGTCTCTGGCATGTTTCTCGGCTCCGCCATCGGCATCCTGCAGGACGCGCTCAGCCACGATAATCCCATCGGCTACTACGGCATCGCCAAGACGCTGGTCGGCTACGTCGCGTCTTCCGTGGGCGCGCGCATCGACACTGAACACCCCGTCAGCCGAATGGCGCTGGTTTTCGTGCTGTATCATTTCCATCAGGTGGTGCTGACCATCGAGCAGCGCGTGCTGCTCAATCGTCCCGCGCCATTTTTCACCTGGCGTTTGTTTCTGGACTCCATCATTACCGCCGCATTTTCGATCGTTGTTTTCGCGCTTCTCGACCGCCTGCGTAAATCTTCTTGATTGCCACGCCATCGCGCCGCCTGAAACGCTTCATCACTAAAAAAAAGGCGGCGAGACCGCCGCGCTCGCTCTCCGCGAGAAGCAACGATCCAGCCGCCGTCTCTTACGCGCCCGAACTCGCGTTCTCCGCGAGCCGGCCGCCGTCCTCTTATTGCGGCGTTAGCTTGATGTAATCGAAGGTGATCTGGTAGCTGCCGCTGGCCGGATCCGTTCCCGTCACGGTGAACTTGATCGGCTGGCTCCCTGCCGCGAGCGCCACCGTCCCGAGATCGTATTCCTGCCAGAGCGTCACCGCATCGTATTGATCCACCGCCGGCCCGAAGTTCACTCCGTTCAATGACGCCTGCATAATTCCGCGGATGCTTAACCGCTTCACTGCTACTTTCACGTCATACGTTCCCGCCGTTGCCACGGTAACCGGGATTGTTACGGTGTCTCCAACCTTCGTCGCCAGCAACTGGGAGCCCAGGCCGTTTTCAAAACAGGTGCACGAGAATTCCTGGTAGGTCGGCCCGGAGCTGACGCTCTGGCCGACGAGCGCATCGGTCTCGAAAATGACCGGATCCTTCGTGTTGGGATTTCCTGTGGTATACGACCACGTTAGAATCTGCTGCATCGCCGTTTCGCCTCCGGTCCCGCCCGTAAATCCAACATACGCCGTGGAGCCACCCACGGCGCTGGTGATGTTGATGTCCCACGACTGCGTGAAACTGGTTCCCTTTGTCGCGTCCGAAACGGTCAAGATCAACGCAGTCCCGTCGTAAGTCACTGTGGCATT
The DNA here is from genome assembly GCA_049694295.1 of Candidatus Acidiferrales bacterium. Taxonomy (GTDB): domain Bacteria; phylum Acidobacteriota; class Terriglobia; order Acidiferrales; family UBA7541; genus Palsa-295. The sequence continues at coordinate 930 of JBAVQT010000202.1, read as the reverse complement.
CAACACATCGCCACTATTGAGAATCACGCCGGTCGCCGTCATGTCCGTGGCGGGAATCGTCGGCGAAGCGCCATTGACGTACGTGCCCACCGAGTCCGTTCCTTCACCTTCATTGCTGTACAGATCGAATTTGACTGCCACGCTCTTGGGGATCCCGCCCGTGCCGCCGGCGGAAGCGGCGCCGTAGCCCAGTCCACCACCGGACGGTCCCAGCGCCGTCGGCGCGTTATTCTGGATGGTAAACGTAAAACCGTCGGCATTGGCATTCGTCAACTGGAACGTAAAGTTCGTCGTGAAAGCCTGGATATTTACAGGCGTCGTATAGAAGACGCTTCCCGCCTCTGCCGTTGTGGTGGTGTCGGTCAAGCGAAGTGCGCTCGCGCTCTGGTTCCAGGCGGCATTTCCGTTTAATTGGAAGCCCGCCGAACTTGTAAATCCGCTTCCAAAGCTGATGGGCGTAGTCGAGCCGCCGCTCTGTAGCGTGTAGGTCGCCGAAGCCAAGCCGCTGTTCGCGAATCCGCTGGCCACTGCCATCGCCTTCACCGTCGTCGTCGCACTCACCGTGATTCCCGCGCTGTACGCCGTCGTTCCCGATGCTCCCACCACTGGATTGTTCCCATTCGTCGTGTAGTAGATCGTCGATCCGGCCGTCGAGTCGCTCATCGTCACCGACACCGTGCCCGTAAACGTCTCCGTCCCTGGCGTGATCACCGGCGTCGCCGCCGTACCCTGCAGCGTGTAGGTCGCGGAAGTCACGCCGCTGTTCGCGAATCCACTCGCTACCGCCATCGCCTTCACCGTGGTCGTCGCACTCACCGTGATTCCCGCGGCGTATGCCAACGTGCCCGATGCCCCTACGACTGGATTGTTTCCATTCGTCGTGTAGTAGATCGTCGACCCGGCCGTCGAGTCGCTCATTGTCACTGACAC
>JBAVQT010000201.1:0-4101 GCA_049694295.1 Candidatus Acidiferrales bacterium | reverse complement strand
CTCCACGGACAAGCGAGTTCCGCAGGGCTTCGCCCCTATCGCGATCGGGCTCGGCCTCACGCTGATCTATTTGGTGGGAATTCCAGTCACGAATGGTTCGGTCAACCCAGCCCGCAGCACCGGTCCTGCGATTTTCGCGGGAGGCTGGGCCATCGGTCAACTCTGGCTCTTCTGGGTTGCGCCATTGATCGGCGGCGCATTGGGCGGAGGGATCTACCGCTTGCTATTCAGCGAATAGGCTTTGCGCGTCAAGACTCTCTACGTATGCCTCAGCGTTTCGTCGATGGCTCGGCGCGCCTGATCGATGGCCACGTCCGTGTAAGCGTTCGCGCCCGCATCCGAATTCGCAATCGTGATTCTTCCAAATGGTTTTCGTCCCACGATCCAGGGCTGCTCTCCACTTTTCCATGGCGGATCGAATAGCGAATTCGGCGTGAACGCGTAGCCGTGCGCCCAGCGATTCACGGTGATTCCCTCAATGTCCCGCGCGGGATCGAACCCTGCCGGGCCGAGCATTCGCCCCAATTGGTAGCTAATTTCGCGCTCGAATTTCGAAAATGGCGTCACCATCAATTCTCCCCGTCCCGCACGATGTTGATCCACCTCTGGCAGGCCCGGCATGCACGGCGTGCGCAGCATGAATAGCACCGCCGGTTCTTCCGGTCGCCTCGAAAATTCATAAGCGCCCATGCTCACCGGAAAATCCAGGGCCGTGAGCGTGTGGTATCCCGCCGGCGCCACGATCTGGTGAATTCCCTGCTTCTCGAACGCCGTCCAGTTCGCGATCGCCACGTGCGTGTAGACCAGCGGAGCTTTCACCAATTGCGCTAGCGCTTCCTTCTGCGTCTGCGGCAGTTCCGGACAAATGTACGGAATCATCATGTTGTAGCAGGCCAGCACGCAATTCTTCCCGCGCACGCTCTGCAAACGACCGCCGCGCATATACTCCACTTCCACTTCTTTCGCGGAATCCACCGCGCCCGTGTGCCCCACCTTTACCACCGTGGTGTTCAATCGCAGCCGCACCGGCGCTCCCTCCGAGTCCAACCGGCCGTAATCCGCGCGCGCCGTCACAATGTCATCCATCGTGTGCCCCGGAATCGCCGCCGGGATCATCCGCCGCACCAGCATCCGCGCGATCGAAGCGTTGCCGTCCGGAAAATGGAAAATGTACGGCTCCTCCTTCCCCAGCGGTTCGAGTCCCAATCCCTGAAATCCGGCGTAGGTGAACGATTCGTAGTCGTCGGGATTTTCATAACACGCCAGCGCCGACACCGCGTCGATTCCCACAGCATACAAATCGTGCGGGTAGGTCTGAAAAAACGGCAGTGCTTCTTCTTTCAACTTGCAATTTTTTACCAGGTAGTCGCGATAGCTGATTTTTTTCAGATGCTCTGTCTTCTGTTGGAGCGTCATCCCCGCCAAGTAATCGACTTTCTCGGCGTACACGCGAGCGATGTCTTGCCTCACCGCATCCGAAAGCGGCGTTTTCGCCAGAAATTCCGGCCACGGCGTTCTTCCCATGCCCGTCACCATCCGGTCTTCCCCGAATTTCTCGCGATTGAAGAAGCAGGCCGTGCCCAGATTGGCGTAGAGCTTCTCGTCATACGCTTTGTAAAACCGATCCACGTCCACCCCAATTTCCTGGATCAACCCCGCCGCCGCCGCACTGTATCGTCCCGGGCTTTCGATGGATTGCGTCCCGCCGTAACTCAGCAGCATCCGGCCGCCGGCCTCGAATTCATTGCGTTTGGCGTGCCCGCCGAAATCGTCGTGATTGTCCACGATCAGAATCCTCGCGTCCTTCCCAACCGCCGCGCGATAGAAATACGCCGCCGCCAGGCCGCTGATTCCTGCTCCCACCACCACCAGATCGTAGGCTTCGCCTGTGCTCTCCGCGTTCCCTGCGCCGCCCCAGAAATCTCCATCGCGCAGCGAGTGCGCCACAGGGTAAGACCCCTCATGGTTTCCGCGCATGCCCTCCAGCGCCGGAGGATAATATTTTGCATCCTTTTCCGGAGCCAAAACCGCGCCCGCGGATTGCTGCCCGCGCGCGAAGGGGCATCCCATCGCCAGTGCCGCGCCGCCGATCGCCAGCGCCGCGCCATCCAAAAAATCGCGCCGCGTAATTTTGCGGTCCATGCCCAGTTCGCGGTCCCTTGATTTCCGGCTCATCAATTCCCTCTTCGAAGATTCGCTCTGCTATTTTGCGATTCCGTGATCGTACGTCGACCGGCCTTCACGCATTTGACGCGCACCGGATGCCCACGGCAGCCGCCCCGTCCGCGCATTATCCATCGCTCGCAACGTTGCAGGATTATAGCAAGGTTGACTGTCACTCAAGAAGGCCAGCTATGTCAGTTTGGCGAATTTTTCTGGGCCGGCGATGTTCTTACTGCTGCCAGGACTTCAAAACGATTCCGCTGACAAAGTCAGTGCGCGGGCCAGCAACTTCGGCAAATCGCCGCGTGCGATTGCCGCTTTCTTCCCCATTTCATGCTCCATCTGCCGCAGAATTCTCCGCACCGTCTCCAGCTCCGCATCGCTCGCGCCGGCAAGCAATCTCTCAGCCTGCAGCAAACACGCGTACGCTAGTTCCGGCGACTGGCCGCGCCGCCGCAGAAATTGCCCGTAGTTAAACCAATCCACGGCTTCGCCGCGCGCGTCCACCGATCGTGCATCCAGCGCCAGTGCTCGTTGATACTCTCTCGCCGCGGCCTTCGGATCGTTCGATTGATCCTCTGCGTCGGCGAGGTGCCCGCGCGCGGTCGCTTCCACTCTCGCGTCGCCCGCGCGCCCCGCGCTCGCGATCGCTGATTCGTACGCGCTTCGCGCGCCGTCGCCGCGATGGACTCTGGCGTCGTCATCTCCCAACTGAATGTCCGCCGCCATCACCTGCTTCGGCGCCGCCGCCGGATCCTGCGGCTGGCCTGCTGCGAGCCGCAGAAAAGCCTCCCAGTGTCGCGCCGCGGACGCGGGTTCTCCCTTTTGATCCAGCGCTTGCGCCAAATAAAGCTGCGCATTCGGCTGACTGGGGTCGGCCTCCACCGCGCGCTCCCACGCGTCCATGGCCGCGTCCGGACGCCCCAACTGGGCCGCCAGCAATCCGTAGTTCACCAGCGCATCCGGATCGCGCGGAAATCTTTGCAGCATCTGCCCGTAGAATTCGTACGCATCTTCGTAACGTCCCGCTTCAATCAGCGCCCGCGCGTATGCATGTTGCAACGACTTGTTTCGTGGATTCACTTCTACCGCCCGCTCCAGCGCCTCCGCCGCCTCCTCGTGTCGCCCAGCCTTTGTTTCCGCCGCCGCGATCCGCGCTTCCAACGCCGCGTCATACGAATTCATCTCCGCCGCGCGCGTGAGCGAACTCAGATTTCCCTCATCCGTCCCCATCGCGAAATGATACTGATCCATCCCGCCCCAAAGGAACAGCAACGCCATCACACTCACTCGAAATGCCGGGGCTTGTAGCACGCGCGCCGCCCACCCCCGTTCGGGCAGCTTCGGCGCGATCGCTTTCTTGTCTTTCACGCCTGCCTTCGCGCCGCTTCCCGGCGCCGCGCCCGCTTTTTCTCCGCCGCTGATCAAAAGGGATGCCACACGCGTGTCGCGGAGTTTCCAAAGTGCGCCATCCAGCAGGAAGTGATGGATGTTCACCACCGCCGTGAAAATCAAAAAGCTCGTCGTGAAATCAAACCGGAAAATCCGGCTCACCAGCCACGGCCCCGGAATAAAAAGTGCGATCCCGCCCGCCACCAGCACCAGAAAATATCCCGCCATGTGCCATTTCGATTGCCCCGCCGCGCGCGCCTCTCGCCGCTGGTAATAACTCGTGATCCATAAATACTGCGTCGAATGCATCACTGCCAGAATCCCGCTGCTGTAGCGCGTCTGCGGCACTTGGTACGCCGCGTGCAATTCCAGAATCGTCGGCAGCACGAACCACAGAAACTGCGTCAGCAGCAGCGTCAGCGGCGCAACCATCGCGCGCAATCCTCGCGCTCGCACCAGCCGCTGAAATCCCGCCGCCGCGCAGAGTGCGAAAGCAACTCCCAGTACCGCGCGCGACGGCAACGTGAACTTCGCTGGAATGCCCAG
>JBAVQT010000200.1:0-2925 GCA_049694295.1 Candidatus Acidiferrales bacterium | reverse complement strand
GTCGAGGAGACCGGCTGCGATGCAGTGATGATCGGGCGCACCGCATCGTCGAATCCTTGGATTTTTCGACAAATCGCGGATTATCTTTTGACCGGACGTTACGATGAGCCGACAGAGTCCGACCGTCACCAATTGCTATCAAGTTATTTTCGCAGCTTGATTGACGCCGCGATGCCTGACGCGGTGGGCAAAATGAAACAGTTCGCATCGCTTTTCACGCATGGAGTGCGAAATGGCTCGGAACTCCGGCAGGCGGTGCACCATGCGCAGTCGGCGCCGGAGATTCTGGATTGCGTGGATGCTTTCTTCGCCAAGACGGCGATTTCCTAGCGAGCATTTCCGCCCGCCGTGAGACTTGCCTCATCCTACTCGTCGCGCGTGATTAGAAGTTGACGGTAGGCTTCGCGGCGCGTGATGCCGCGTTCGCGAGCCGCTTGCTTCAGGGCAGTTTTTTGGTCCACCTTGCGCTCGCGTTCGATTTCCTCCACGCGCTTCGCCAGCGGCACGGCAATCGCGGCGGCTTGCGCAGCTTCGTGTTTCAACGCGCCGTCTGCCGCTCCGATTACTAAGGTAATTTCGCCGCGCGCCGGTTTCTCGCGCACCGTCGCCACCAGATCCTGCAAGTGGCCGCGCACAAACTCCTCGTGCACCTTGGTCAGCTCCCGCGCGATCATGGCGGGGCGATTGCCGAGGATTTCGAGCGCATCTTCGAGCGTGTCCAGCAGACGGTGCGGTGCTTCGTAGAGCGCCAGCGTCCGCGGCTCGGCCTCCAGCGCCCGCAATTTCTTGCGTCTCTCGGTGGGACGCGACGGCAGAAAACCCACGAAGAGAAATTCCTCGACCGCCATGCCCGATCCCGCCAGTGCGGCCACGAATGCCGAAGCTCCCGGCACCGGCACCACTTCGATTCCATGCCGCACGCAGAGGCTCACCAAGCGATGGCCGGGATCGGAAATGGCCGGCATGCCCGCATCGCTCACCAGCGCCACCTGTGCGCCCTGCTCCATCTCGATCACCAGCTCCGCGGCTCGCGTGATTTCGTTGTGGTCGTGATAGCTGACCATGCGTTTTTGAATTTCGAAATGCGAAAGCAGTTTTATGGTTTGGCGAGTGTCTTCGCAGGCGATCACGTCGGCTTCCTTCAGGATGCGCAGGGCGCGCAGCGTGATATCTTCCAGATTGCCTATCGGCGTCGCCACCACGTATAGCCGGCCGCGCGCCGCATCCACTTTGTTGTGCACGGTCATAATTCCTCGATTTTGCGAGTCTAGCACACGCGCATCATACGACTCGCCGCCGAGGCGCCCTTGACCCCTCCTTCCGCACCCGCTATTCTGGTGGTTCAGGCGGAAAATATGCGTGTTTACCTCGATTCCAACGCCACTACTGCCGTGGACCCCTCCGTCCTCGAGGCCATGGTCCCATTTCTGACCGGCGATTTCGGCAACGCCAGCTCGATCCACACACCCGGCCAGCGCGCTCGGCGCGCCGTGGACGAAGCGCGTACCTCCGTCGCCGCGCTGATCGGCGCGAAGCCTGGTGAGATTGTTTTCACTTCGGGAGGAACGGAAGCCGACAATCTGGCCGTCTTCGGCGCTGTAGCTGCATCGCGCTGGGTGTCGAAGCACGTCATCACCACGGCAATCGAGCATCCCGCCGTGCTCGACGCTTGCGCGGCCCTTGAATCGCGAGGCATCGCCGTTACCTTCATTCCCGTCGGTTCCGACGGCGTCGTTAGCCCTGAAGAAATTCGGCGCGCGCTCCGTGACGATACGGTCATGATCAGCGTGATGCACGCCAACAACGAACTCGGGACCATTCAACCCATCGAAGAGATTGGCAAGATTGCGCGGGAGGCCAAGGTTCTGTTCCACACGGACGCCGTGCAGTCAGCCGGAAAGATTCCGCTGGACGTCGACCGCCTTGGCGCGGACTTGCTCTCGCTATCCGCGCATAAGATTTACGGTCCAAAGGGCGTGGGCGCTCTCTACGTCCGGTCTGGTACGCCGCTCGAGCCGCAATTTCACGGCGGGCATCACGAGCGCGACAGGCGGCCGGGCACCGAGAATGTTCCTGGTATCGCAGGATTTGGCCGCGCGGCGCAACTGGCCAGGGCTCGCGTCGCCGACGATTCCGCGCGCGTCGCGGCCCTTCGGGACCACTTCGAGAGCGCGCTTCTCGACGCAATTCCTGCATCGCGCGTCAATGGATTGGCTGCGGGCGCAGCCGGAGCCGAGCGATCGAACGGTGCGCCGAGGGAACATCGCGTGGCGAACACCTTGAATATACTGATTCCCGGGGCAGGCGGCGAATCGCTGGTAATCGCTCTCGATCTCCAGGGCATCGCCTGTTCCACCGGAGCGGCGTGCTCGTCCGGCGCCGTCGAACCGTCGCACGTGCTTCTCGCTTTAGGGCTCTCGGCCGACGAAGCGCGCTCGAGTCTTCGCTTCAGCCTGGGGCGTAATACAACCGCCGAAGAAATCGACTATGCAGTTTCAGTGATCCCGGGTGCCGTCGAGCGATTGCGGGCAATTTCGCCAACCTCGGTTGTCACGGTCGCGGCTTCGTGAGCCATTCCATGAGCGAGCGCCTGAGCGAACCGATGATCGACTCAACCACTTCAATCGTTGAAATTGGCTCGAGCTGCGAAGCTCTGGCCATCGAGGCGTGTTCAAATTCCGGCGAGCAGCCTGCGCCGCGCGCGCCCGAAATCGTGGTGGCCATGAGCGGCGGCGTTGACAGCTCCACGGTCGCGGCGCTTCTGCATTCGCGCGGCGTAGCGATTGTCGGCCTCACCATGCAGCTCTGGAACCAGCGTCGCCTTCCGGAGCTGCAAAATGCCGGAGGCCCCGCGCAGCATCGCTGCTGTTCGCTGGACGACGTCTACGACGCCCGGCGCGTGGCCGAACATTTATCTATACCCTT
>JBAVQT010000199.1:0-1793 GCA_049694295.1 Candidatus Acidiferrales bacterium | reverse complement strand
GTTCAGAGTTCAAAGTTGAGAGTTAAGAGCAAAAACCGGGACGCGAGAATGCGCGATACTTCCGCGCGGCGCTCAACTCGATTTGAAGCTCAAGGCCAACACGTAGAAGTAATTGCAGGAGCGAAAGCAGGACCGAGCGTGTCCGACGGAGGGTGCCTTTCAACTCTAAGCTCTCAACTCTCAACTCTTAACTTGCTTTTCAGCCTCCCTCAAAATGCCGCAATCACCGCTGCGGTGAATTCCGCCGTGGAAGCGGTGCCGCCCACGTCGCGCGTCAGCGATTCTCGCTCGCGGTAAACGCGATGCAGCGCGTCTTCGATCTTTTTCGCCGCCGGGCGCTCCCCGATGTGCGTCAGCATCATGATGGCGCTCATCAGCAGGGCAGTAGGATTGGCGACGCCCTTTCCGGCGATGTCTGGGGCGGTGCCGTGAACGGATTCGAAGACGGCGCACTCGATCCCGAGATTGCCGCTGGGCACGACGCCTAGCCCGCCTACCAGTCCGGCCGCGAGATCGCTCATGATGTCGCCGTAGAGATTGGTGAGCAGGAGCATGTCGAACTGGCGCGGATCGAGGACCATTTGCATGCAGGCGTTGTCCACGATCAGTTCCTTGTATTCGATGTCCTTGAAGTTGCCGGCCACCCTGCGGACGGAAGTGAGAAAAAGGCCGTCCGACATCTTCATGATATTGGCTTTATGAATTGCGTGGATTTTCTTGCGGCCCAGCCTGCGCGCATATTCGAAAGCGAATTTGGCTACGCGCGTGGAGGCTTTTTCGGTGATGATTTTCAGGCTCTCGACCACGCCGGGGACCACCTCATGCTCCAGGCCGGAATACAAATCCTCGGTGTTTTCGCGAACGATCACCATGTCCACGTTTTGAAAGCGCGACTGCACGCCCTCGAGATTCTTCACCGGGCGCAGATTCACGTAGAGATCGAGCTCCTGGCGCAAGCCGACGTTGATGCTGCGCGCGCCGCCACCCACCGCGGTGGTCATCGGCCCCTTCAGCGCGACGTGATTCTTGCGAATGGAGTCGATTACGCCGCACTTTAAATACTCGACGCCCTTGCTCTCGACTGCTTCGCGCGGGGGCATCTCGTCCCAGAGGATTTCAACTCTCGCGGCCGCGAGAATTTTCTTTACTGCCGCCGTTATTTCCGGGCCTATGCCTTCGCCCGGTATCAAAGTGATCGTATGGGTCATGGTCGTACATTCATTCTATGAAGTTCGGATTGGGATGTACACGGCTGGCTCGGGCAATGGTGTCCATCGGGCCTGCAATCTTCAGTTTCCGGCACAGGCGCGCCGGGGTGGACGAGCGGCGCGCCGAAAATCGAATCGCGGTTCACGAATCAGGGCGTGACTGCATCCACCACTCGCGGGCCGGCATCTGATATACTGTCTTGGTGCTAGTGTTTTGAAGGCGGCGGGTTTGCGCCTACTTAGGGGAGGCTTTCGCATGGTTGAACTCACTCCGGTTGCTGTCTCGAAGGTTAAGGAAATTATTTCGCAGCAGACCCCATCGCCGGCGGGTTTGCGCGTTGCCGTGGTGGGAGGCGGGTGTTCGGGCTTCAGCTACCACATGGCTTTTGAAAACGCGGTAAACGAGAATTCCGACAACGTGTATGAATTCGACGGTCTGCGCGTGCTGGTGGACCAGATGAGCGCGATGTATCTCGATGGCGTGCAAATCGACTACATCGAGACCATCGAAGGCTCCGGCTTCAAGTTCAATAATCCGAACGTGAAGTCCACCTGCGGCTGCGGCTCTTCTTTCAGCGTCTAACG
>JBAVQT010000198.1:0-7882 GCA_049694295.1 Candidatus Acidiferrales bacterium | reverse complement strand
GCGCGACATTCACGAGTTCAACGGGCACGAGTTCAACGGGTGATGTTTCGGCATTGGCAGCGGCCGCGCGAACGCGAGCGCCAAGTTCTTCGATTACTATTGCGCGCGCTGCTTGATGGGAAAGCATGGAAGAAAATCAGAGCCAGGCGGCGAGCCTGGTCCCTCGCGGCACGATGGTGGCATCGCGCTCCGGCCCGGTGGAAACCATTCCGATTTCGACTTCGAGATGATCGGAGATGAAAGTCAGATAATCGCGCGCCGCCACAGGCAGGTCCTTGACGTCGCGAATTCCGGGCGTCGGTTTCTGCCAGCCGGGCAGGGTGCGATATTCAGGCTCGATTTCGGCGAGCGTCTCGACTTCGGCGGGCATCTCGTGGAGCCGCTGGCCCTTGTGGCGATAGCCGACGCAAACCTTAATTTCCGGCTGCGCGTCGAACACATCGAGCTTGGTGACCACCAGCGAGTCGATGCCGCTGAGCATTTTCGCGTAGCGCAGCACCTCAAGATCGAGCCAGCCGCAACGCCGCGGCCTGCCGGTGACGGCGCCAAATTCGTTGCCGCGTTCGCGGACGGCTTGCGCATCGAGATCGGGCATCTCGGTGGGGAATGGTCCGCTGCCGACGCGCGTGGTGTAAGCCTTGGTGACGCCGACCACTCCGGCCAGACGCGTGGGCGCGATTCCCAGGCCGGTGGCCGCGCCTCCGGAAGTGGCGCTGGAAGAAGTGACGTAGGGATAGGTTCCGTGGTCGATATCGAGCATGGTGCCCTGCGCGCCCTCGACGAGCACCGATTCGCCGTGATCCAGCGCGCTATTCAGGAGTTCGGCGGTGTCGGTGACCAGTCCGCGAATATGCGCGGCGAGTTCGAGATAACTTTCGAGCAGGCCTTGCGTCTCGAGCGGATGGCCGTAGGAGGCGCGGCTGATGGCGTCTTTTTCGGCGATGACGCGATCGAGTTTCTCGCGAAAGTGCTCGGTGTCGAGCAAATCGCAGACGCGAATGCCGCGACGCGCCGCTTTGTCTTCATAGGCCGGACCAATGCCGCGCGAGGTGGTGCCGATGGCGGCTGCACCGCGCGCCGATTCGGCGGCCTTGTCCATTTCGCGATGATAGGGAAAGATCAGGTGCGCGCGATTGCTGAGAAAGAGGCGGCCGCGCACTTCGATTCCGGCTTTTTTTAGATTTTCGAGTTCGGCGACGAGCGCCGCGGGATCCACCACCGTGCCAGGGCCGATCACGGCTTTTTTGCCAGCCCTGAGAATGCCGCTGGGAATCAGCTGGAGCACGAAGCGGCGGCCGTCGAATATTACGGTATGCCCGGCGTTGTGGCCGCCGGCGTAGCGCGCGGTGTAATCAAACGACGACGCGAGGTAATCGACAACCTTGCCTTTACCTTCGTCGCCCCACTGCGCGCCGACCACGGCGATCGCTTTGGTCTTCTGCTTTTCCATCTCGATTCTCACTCCGAGTCCACCGGCCGCAGGGTTCCCACGATCATCAAACGTGATGCGCTACAGGCGGGCGGCCGCGATACTGGCCGAACGACAATCCTACGCTGCGAGCCGAGTCAACGCAAGCAGTGCGGCCAGCAGCGTGGCGCGCGACAAAAATAAATTTAATGGCGTTGCTTGCATGGGCGGCGGCCTAGCGTTTTGGGCGGCCGAAAGCGCATGCGCGGCTGTGGTCATTGACCATTCCGGTGGCTTGCATGAAGGCGTAGCAGATCGTGGAGCCGACGAAACGAAAGCCACGGCGCTTGAGGTCCTTGCTCATGGCGTCGGATTCCGGCACGCGCGCGGGCACGCGCTGCGAACTGCTCCAGCGATTCCGTTTTGGCCGGCCGCCGACAAACTGCCAGATGTAACGGTCAAAGCTGCCGAATTCCTGCTGGACCTGCAGGAAAGCGCGCGCGTTGGAAATTGCCGAGGCGATTTTCAAGCGATTGCGCACAATGCCGGCATCGGCGAGCAGCGCGCGTTTCTTGGGCTCGCCATAGTTCGCGATTTTTCGGGCGTCGAATTCGTCGAACGCGCGGCGATAGTTCTCGCGCTTGTTGAGAATGGTCTCCCAGCTCAATCCGGCCTGCGCGCCCTCCAGTTGCAGAAATTCGAAGAGGCGCCGGTCGTCGTGCACCGGCACGCCCCACTCGGCGTCGTGATAAGCGATCATCAGCGGGGATTTGGCCCAATGGCAGCGCCGCGGGCCGGCCGGTTTCTTGATTTTCGCCATCGAACCTCGCGACTGGATTTTGAGGAGCAAAAACACAGACGGGAAAAGCTCACGCAATTCACGAATTTGGATGCGTAGCTTAAGCGGGCGGCTCGGCTGCGGCGGCCAGACAGCGCGGGCAGAGACAATCGGCGTACCGAGCGCGCAAATCAGACGAAGCTGCGGCGGTCAATTTCACGTTTTCGCACCAGCATTGCGATTCCGAAGCCGAGCAGCGAAAAGCTTCGCCGCAACTGCCGCAATTTTTCTGTAGCGGCGCGCTCCCGGTAAATTGCCGTCCCGCCTCGTCCGCGAGCATTTACCCTCTTGGTTCAGCCTAACGGCCGTAGAAAAAGTTGCGCTCAGGCGATGTGGCGCTCGATGAGCTTGACGATCTGTTCCTTGGGCACCGCGCCGACGATCTGGTCGGCCACCTGGCCGCCCTTGAAAAGCAGCAGCGTGGGAATGCTGCGCACGTTGTATTTTCCGGGCGCGTTCATGTTCTCGTCCACATTGACCTTCACGACTTTGATCTTGCCCGCGTGTTCGCGCGCGATTTCATCCACAGTCGGCGAAAGCATGTGGCAGGGACGGCACCAATCCGCCCAGAAATCCACCATCACCGGCTGCGATTTGCTGGCTTCGATCACATCGGCCTGAAAATTTGCGTCATTGACGGCTTGCACGTTGTCTCCCATGGTCCTTCTTTCCTCGCCGCGCGTTCCCTTCGCTGCTGCTCCGGTTTTCGCGCTAGGCTTTAGATGATCCCGCGAGGCGCGGGATTCGAGCTCGTCTAGCTGCTTCATACAGCGTGACATACGCAGCCGCCGAAGTCTTCCACGAAAAATCCTTGGCCATGCCGTTGGCCATCAGCGCGCGCCAGGCTTTGGCGTCGCGAAAAGCCTTGAGCGCCGCGCGCACCGCCTCGAGCAGCGCCTTTCCATCATAGGCATCGAATTTGAAGCCGGTGCCCTGCAGCGTCTTGGGCTCGAAACTCTGCACCGTGTCGTCGAGGCCGCCGGTGGCGCGGACGATGGGCACCGTGCCGTAACGCAGGCTGTAAATCTGGTTGAGACCGCAAGGCTCATAGCGCGAAGGCATCAGAAACATGTCGGCGCCGGCTTCGATTTTGTGCGCGAGAGCATTGTCGTATCCGATTTTCACTCCGACGCGCGAATGATTTTTTTTCGCGAGGTCATTGAAGAGCCGCTCGTACTCCGGCTGGCCCGTGCCCAGCGCGACGATCGCCAGATTTTCTTTCATTAACTCCGGGGCGATCCGGGCGATCAGGTCGAATCCCTTTTGATCGGCGAAACGCGAAACGATGCCGATCAGCGGGCGCTCCAGATTTTCCTCCGGCAGGTGGAAAATTTCGAGCAGATTTTTCTTGCAGACTTTCTTGCCATCCAGATTGTGCGCGGAGTAGTTCTGGGCGATCAGCTTATCGGCTTCCGGACTCCAGACGGAATAATCGACACCATTGAGAATGCCCACGAGACGGTCGGAGCGATTGCGGATGACGCCCTCGAGCCCCGCGCCGTATTCGGGGGTCTGGATTTCCTTGGCGTAGCGGCGGCTCACGGTGGAAAGATAATCCGAAAAAATCAGCCCGCCCTTGAGGAAGTTGAGCTTGCCGTAAAATTCCAGGGTATCCATCGTAAAGAGGGTTTGCGGCAAGCCCGCTTCGCGGACGGCAGTCTGCGGAAAGAGGCCCTGGTAGCCCAGATTGTGAATCGTGAATACCACCGGTAGGTTGCGGACCGCGGGATCTCCCGCGTGTTGCGTGCGCAGGAGAACGGGCACCAGCGCGGTCTGCCAGTCGTGGCAATGAACCAGGTCGGGCAGCCAAACGCGCTTCATGAACTCGATGGCCGCGCGCGAAAATTCCGTGAATCGCTCGGGATTGTCCGCATACTCACCGGCTTTGTCGCCATAGAGACCGGAGCGATCGAACATGCCGGGATCGTCCACGAAATAGTAGCGGACGCCGGCGAGCGTCTGGCCCTCGGCAATCGCCGGAAAACGCAGCACGTCGCCCAGAGGAACCGTAATGCTGGAAATCAATGTGGAGGAAATTTTGTTGCCATGGTAACGCGGCAGCAATACGGCGACTTCATGGCCCATCTCGGCCAGCGCTTTGGGAAGCGCTTCGACTACGTCCGCCAAGCCGCCCGTCTTCGAATACGGCAGGCCTTCCGAGGATACGAAAAGAATTTTCATGGCAGAGGTATCGAAAAACGGTAACGAAACGGGCCAGGTTCGTCAAGCGAGTCCGAGGGAGCATGATTCGTGTGAAGCGTCATTCAAGACCTCCGCCGGACCGCCCGAAAACGGACAGTAACCCTGGGCGATTTGAGCCGTATATATGTTGAGGGATAGGGGCTGGCCGATGCATAGTAATGTAACGTCCGGTTTCCCAAGAAACATCGTTTTTGGCTGCGTCCTTGCTACCCAGCCGGTCATCTAATTCGTCTACGATATGTTGTGTGCACAGCGCCACCCCAGCCGGATGCCGATAGGCAGTTTTTTGCGATATTGGTGCAAATTTGCGCGGAGAACTTCATGAAATTGGGATATAGAGCTGTCGGTTTCGTTGTGCTGGCTGGAGCCCTGGCGTTTGCGGGCGGCTGCAAGAAGGGCGTCGAGGCGGATGCTCCCGGGATGCCCACGCCTGCGGTGACGGTGGTCCGCGCGACGGCGCAGGACGTGCCTTTGTACCTGGACGAGATCGGCAAGAGCGGCGCATTCGAGTCGGTGACCGTGACGCCGCAGGTTTCCGGCCGCATCACGGAACGCCATTTCGAGGACGGCGCCGAGCTAACCAAGGATCAGCTGCTTTTTGTGATCGATCCGCGCCCCTATCAAGCACAGCTTGACGCGGCGCAGGCCAGCCTGGCGCAGTCCAAAGCGGCGCTGGAGCTAGCTAAGATTCAGTTCGCGCGCGACGAAGCATTGGTGGGAACCAAGGCGATCGCCAAGCAGGACTACGACACCAAGAAAAATACCGTGGACGTGGACCAAGCGATGGTGCAAGAGGCCGAGGCTGCCGTCGAAACCGCCAAGCTCAACCTCGAATATTGCTACATTCACTCGCCCATCGAGGGCCGCGCCGGGGCGCGCCTGGTGGATGTGGGCAACGTGGTGCAGGCCAACACCACGGGGCTGCTGCTGATCCAGCGCCTCAATCCCATCTACGCGGACTTCACGATTACGGAACGCGACCTGCCTCAAGTGCAGCGCGAATTGAGGCGCGGGACGATGAAGGCGTTGGTCCGGCTGCCGAGCGATCCCATGAGCGATGCGCGAGCGGGCGCGCTCACTTTTCTCGATAACGCAGTGCAAAACGGATCGGGGACTGTGAATCTGCGCGCCACGCTACCGAATGGCGATCATCATTTCTGGCCGGGACAATTCGTCAACGTGAGGCTGGTGCTGGCGACCGAAAAAGACGCGGTCTTGATTCCCAATGAGGCGACGCAAATCAGCCAGCAGGGGACGTTCGTGTATGTGGTCAAGCCGGATCAAACCGCCGAACTGCGTATCGTGACTCTAGGCCAGCGCCAAGGTGACAACATAGTAGTCACCAGCGGAATTGCGGCCGGCGATAGCGTGGTCATGACGGGCCAGATGACCGTCATTCCTGGCGGCAAGGTGCGCGTCGAGGCGAGCGCGCCCGCCGGCCAAGCGCCCGGCGGCAATGGCTCCGCGACCGGTGCTGCGCAAGGCGGGAAATCGTGAGTCTTTCCGAACCGTTTATTCGCCGTCCAGTAATGACGGCTGTCCTGACTTTATCCGCGGTCCTCTTCGGCGTGATCGCCTATTTGGGATTGCCGGTCAGCGACCTGCCCGCCGTGGATTATCCCGTGATTCAGGTCTCGGTGAACTATCCCGGGGCTACGCCGGAGACGATGGCGAACAATGTGGCGACGCCGCTCGAGCGCCAGTTCATGCAGATCACCGGCCTGGAGGTGGTCACCTCGAACAGCGGACAGGGCCACACCAGTTTGATTCTGCAGTTCGCGCTCTCCAAGAGCCTCGACGCGGCAGCAACGGATGTGCAGGCTGCGATCACGCGCGCCACAGCGCAACTTCCCGTGGACCTGCCGAGTCCGCCCACATTCACCAAGACGAACCCCAACGACCAGCCAATTCAATACATCGCGCTCACCAGCAACACCATCACTCGCGGGCAGCTCTACGATTACGCCAATACGCAAGTGGGCGAGCGCATCAGCATTCTCCCCGGCGTCAGCCAGGTGTCCGTTTACGGCACGCAGTCCGCCGTGCGCATCAAGGCCGATCCATCCGCGATGGCTAGCCGCAATATCACTCTCGACGACCTCAACAACGCCATTAAGAACGGCACCAGCTATACCGGCGCGGGACAGATTGATGGCGCGCATCGCACCTATCTGCTCCAGCCGCAGGGGCAGCTGAGTACGGCCGAGAGCTACAACGATCTGATCGTCGGGCAGGCCAACGGCGCGCCGATCTACCTGAGGGATGTGGCCACCGCCAAGGAGAGCGTGCAAGACGAGCGCATCGACATGCGTTTCTGGGTGCGCGGACATCAAGTGCCGTCCGCGACGGTCGTGGTGGCCGTGTTCCGCCAGGCCGGGGCGAACGCCGTGCAGGTTTCCAAGTCGGTGCGCGATTTGCTGCCCAGCATTCAGGCGCAGCTGCCCGGATCGGTGGCGATCATTCCGATTTACGACCGGTCCGCCACGATCGTGACGGGCACGCGCGACGTCGAGGAAACTCTCTATATCGCGTTCGCTCTGGTGGTGATGGTGATTTTCCTTTTCCTGGGGCGCGCGCGCGACACGCTGATCCCGGCCGTGGCGCTGCCGCTTTCGCTGCTGATCACTTTTATCGCTATGAAGGTGCTCGACTACAGTCTGGATAACCTCTCGCTGATGGCCCTCACCTTAGCTATAGGATTCCTGGTGGACGATGCCATCGTGTTCCTGGAGAACACTGTCCGGCTGATGGAAACGGGCCTGGGCGCGATGGAAGCATCGCTGCAATCGGCCAACGAAATCAGCTTCACGATTTTGGCGATGACCCTCTCGCTGGCCGCCGTGTTTCTCCCGCTGGTGTTCATGAGCGGCCTTTTCGGCCGTATCTTCCGGGAATTTTCCGTCACCATCATCGTCTCCATCATCGCCAGCGGCGTGGTGTCGCTTACTCTCACTCCGCTGATGACCTCGCGTCTGCTCTCGAGCCGCGGCCACGGATCGAAAAAAACGTGGATGGAGAGCAAGAGCGGCGCCATCGAAAAGCGCGTTCTGGATGTGTACGGCCGCTCGCTGTGGTTTTTCCTTCGCCACCGATGGATTTCCATCACCGCCTGGGTGCTTTGCATGATCGGAACGGGTTACCTGTTTTACACGGTTCCGAAATCTCTGCTTCCGATCGGAGACAGTTCCTTCGTGCGCGGCGTGCTGGTGGCCCAGGAAGGATCTTCGCCAGATCAGATGCATGGCTATCAGACCGAAGTCGAGAAGGTGCTGCATCAGAATCCCTCGGTGCAGACCACTTTCACGATGAGCGGCAACAGCGGCTTCCTGGCATCCAATCAGGAGCTGGTGCTGGCCTTTCTGGATCCGCCGTCGAAACGCCCGCCGATTCTGGCCGTGGCCGGGCAGCTGATGGGCGGAATCGATGCGAAGATC
>JBAVQT010000197.1:0-4455 GCA_049694295.1 Candidatus Acidiferrales bacterium | reverse complement strand
GGCAGGGATGGTTTGTGCGCGGCTGCTACGACTGAGGATCAGTGATGGCGGATGAACGATACACCGAACTGCATGCGCGATCGGCTTTCAGTTTTCTGGAGGGAGCCGCGACGCCCGAGGACCTGATTCGCGAATGCGCCGAACGGGAGATGAGCGCGATGGCGCTGGTCGACCGCGATGGAGTATACGGCGCGCCACGCTTTCATCTGGCCACGAAAAATACGGGACTGCGCGCGCACATCGGCGCGGAAGTGACTTCCACGGCGGGCTGGCGATACGCTCTGCTGGTTAAATCGCGCGAAGGCTACCAGAATCTTTGCCGGCTGATCACGCAGATGAAGCTGCGCGCGCGAAAGGGCGAAGGCCGGGCGACCGCGGCAGAAGTGGCCGGGAAAAGCCGCGGGCTGATCTGCCTTACCGGCGGCGAGGAAGGTCCGCTGGCCCGCGCTCTGGCGGAGGGAGGCATCGCGAGCGGAGCGGAATGCGTGCGCGAGCTGTGCGAAACGTTTGGGCGACGAAACGTGTATGTGGAGCTGCAGCGTCACTACGTTCGCGAAGAAGAGGCGCGCAACCAGGCGGCGATCGCGATCGCGCGACAATTGGGGCTACCGCTGCTGGCGACCAACGGCGTGTCGTACGCATCACCGCAGCAGCGCGAGGTGCTCGACGTCTTCACCTGCCTGCGCCACCATCGCACGCTGGACACGGCTGGGCTGCTGCTGGGCCGCAATTCCGAGAGAAATTTGAAATCCCCGGAAGAGATGAGACGACTTTTTGCGGACATTCCCGAGGCGATTAGCCGCACGCAGGAAGTTTCCGCGCGCCTGCAATTCACGCTGGACGATTTGGGATACCAATTCCCTGCGTATCCTGTTCCCGACGGCGGCTCGCAGATGGGTTTTCTTCGCCAACGCACGCTCGAGGGAATGGCGCATCGCTACGGCGAAGACGACGAACAAGCGCGACGGCAGATCGAGCGCGAGCTGGCGCTGATCGAGAAACTCGAGCTGCCCGGATATTTTTTGATCGTCTGGGACATCATTCGTTTTTGCCGCGAAAACAATATTCTGGTTCAGGGACGCGGATCGGCGGCCAATAGCGCCGTCTGCTACGTGCTGGAAATCACGGCGGTGGATCCGGTGGGAATGGATTTGCTGTTCGAGCGATTTCTCTCCGAGGAACGCGGCGAGTGGCCGGATATAGATCTGGATTTGCCGAGCGGCGAGCAGCGCGAGCGAGCGATCCAGTATGTGTACGAGCGCTATGGCAAGCTGGGCGCGGCGATGACGGCCAACGTGATCACTTATCGCGGAAAATCGGCAGCGCGGGAAATCGGCAAGGCGCTGTCGTTCGATCCAGAAACGCTGGGCCGGCTTTCGAGTCTGGTGGGTGCGTGGGAATATCGCGACGCGAACGACTCGCTGGAGCGACAGTTTCGCGACGCGGGACTGGACATGCAACATCCGCGCATTCGGAAGTTTTTTGAGTTGTGCATGGCGGTTCAATATCTGCCGCGACATCTAGGGCAGCATTCCGGAGGAATGGTGGTGTGCCAGGGGCAGCTCGATGCGGTGGTGCCGCTGGAAACGGCGGCGATGCCTGGGCGCGTGGTGGTGCAGTGGGACAAGGAAGACTGCGCCGACATGAAGATCGTCAAGATAGACCTGCTGGGATTGGGAATGATGGCGGTGCTGGAAGAATCCATCGAGCTGATTCGCGCGCATCACGGCGAGGAAGTGGACCTCGGGCGCTTGCCGCAAGACGATCCCGACGTGTATCAGGCGCTGCAAAAAGCCGACACAGTCGGAATGTTTCAGGTGGAAAGCCGCGCGCAGATGTCGTGCCTGCCGCGGCTACGGCCGGTGTGCTTTTACGACATCGTCGTGCAGGTGGCCATCATTCGCCCCGGACCGATCGTGGGAAAGATGGTTCATCCTTATTTGCAGCGGCGGCAGGGACGCGAGGCGCCGGAATGCTTGCACCCATCGCTTGAGCCGGTGCTGCGGCGAACGCTGGGCGTGCCGCTGTTTCAGGAGCAACTGTTGCGCATGGCGATGATCGCGGCAGGATTCACGGGCGGCGAAGCGGAAGAGTTGCGGCGCGCCTTCGGATTCAAGCGCTCGGAAGCGCGAATGAAGGATGTGGAAGTGCGGCTACGGAGCGGGATGGAGAAAAATGGAATCAGGGGAGAAACGCAAAACCGGATCATTCAATCCATCACATCGTTTGCGCTGTACGGCTTTCCCGAATCGCACGCGGCCAGCTTCGCGCTGATCGCCTACGCCAGCGCATATTTGAAATGCCACTATCTGGCCGCCTTTACGGCGGCGATGCTGAATAATCAGCCGATGGGATTTTACCGTCCAGCCACGCTGGTGAAAGACGCGCAGCGACACGGATTGAAATTCAAGCCGATTGACGTCACGCAGTCGGATTGGGATTGCACGCTGGAAGAAAGCTCCAACGGTTTCACGCTGCGAATGGGAATGCTCTATGCGAGGAGTTTGCGCCAGGAAATCGGGCTGCGGATCGTGGCGCAGCGAAACGCGCGGCCCTTTTCTTCCATTGACGATCTGAAGAGGCGCGTGCCGGAAATTCAGCGAGCGGAGCTGGCGGCGCTGGCCGAAATCGGAGCTTTGAATTTTATTTCGGCGCAGCGCGGAATTCATCGGCGGGACGCATTGTGGCAGGTGGAGCGAGCCGCGCGGCCGGCCGGGCCGCTGCTCGATTTGTCCGAGGAGAACGACGAGCGCGATGACCCTGCTTACGCCACGAATCCGGATTCCGGCGCGGAGACGGCTTCGCCGCTGCTGCCGATGACCGTGGAAGAAAGACTGGTGGCGGATTTTCGCGGCACGGGAGTGACCGTAGGCCCACACCCCATGGCGTATTACCGCGCGGAACTGCGACGCCTGAAAATTCGCGCGGCCAGCGAACTGCCCGGGCTCGCGGACGGAACGCAGGTGCGCGTGGCCGGCGCGGTGATCGCGCGGCAGCGGCCCGGCACGGCAAAAGGATTCGTGTTTCTCAGCCTAGAGGACGAGACCGGCATCGCCAACGCGATCATCACGCCACAACTTTTCGAGCGGGACCACACGGTGGTGGTGCACCATCCGTTTTTATTGATCGAAGGGAAACTGCAAAATCAGGACAACGTGGTTTCGGTGAAGGCCGAGCGCGTGGCGCCGCTGGAGATGACGCGCGCGGAACCGGGCTCGCACGATTTTCACTGAAGATTTATCGGCCCTCTTCGTGGACATCCGCCAGCAGACCGGCGCGGCGAGCGCGGCGGCGAGACGGAAATCTTGCCCGGCCAGCATCGGAACCCTCGCGCAACACAACGCGCTCGCAAAAAAAACGCGCGCCGGTCGTACTCAAACGGTTGTTTTGCCGCCCCTTCGGCGCCTCAGGCGCTTGCACGAATATGCTATTCTTTCGCACATGCCGGTCACGCTTTCCGACATCGCCCGCGATCTAAAAGTCTCCGCTGTCACCGTTTCCAAAGTCCTGCGCAACACGGGAAAAATCAGCGCGGCGACGCACGCGCGCGTCTTGAAACGAGCCAAGGAACTGAATTACCAGACCAACTGGGCCGCGCGCAGCCTGGTGACCCGGCGAACCTACACGGTTGGGCTGGTGCTGCCTGAGTTCACGCATTCTTTTTTTGCGGAGATCGCCAGAGCTGTCGCCGAAGAGCTGCGCCCGCATGGCTATCACGTGATCACTTCGTATTTCGACGAAGATCCCGAGCTTGAGAGGAGCGAGACGAACGCGCTGCTGGCGCGGCAAGTGGACGGGTTGATCATCGCTTCGGCGCAATCGCAAGAAGGCCGAGGGTACTTTGAGTCGATACGCAAGCGCCAAGTGCCCTTCGTACTGATCGACCGGCCGGTGCCGGGCGTTCACGCGAGCTTCGTCGGCGTGGATAATGAAGCGATCGGGAAGCTGGCGACAGCGCACCTAATCGCGCAGGGTTGCCGGCGCATCGCGCATCTCCGCGGTCCGGATGTGGGCATCGCTCGCGGACGCATGACGAGTTACGTCCAAACTCTTCAGCGGCGCGGACTGGCGGTGCGGAATAGCTACATCGTGCAGGCCGGACACGACGACAAAACGGGTTACGCCGCGATGCGACAGTTGCTGAAGAAACGGCCGCTGCCGGACGGAGTGTTCTGCTACAACGATCCGGTGGCGATCGGCGCGGTGAAGGCGATATTAGACGCGGGCCTGAGAGTGCCGAATGACATTGCCGTGACCGGCAGCGGAAATATTCACTTTTCGGACTTGCTGGCAGTGCCGCTCACCACGGTAGACCAGGGAACCCGCAAGATCGGAAAAGCGGCGGCGGAGATTTTGCTCAGGCAGATTTCTTCCAAGCGAACACTGGCGCCCACCCGAATCCTGATCAAGCCAAAACTGGTGGTGCGGCAATCCACGCTTCGCGCAGCGCCGCAG